>NZ_JBRCEP010000074.1:0-9564 GCF_053491055.1 Gloeomargarita sp. | reverse complement strand
CTGCTCCGGTGTCCCGTTGAGTATAGTCGTTTCACAGGAAAATGCAACACTTTGAGGCACTGGTCATCACTGTATCCCCTTCCAGGACAGGGTTTTCAGGTAAAGGCGCATGTCGCAAACTTGTTTGAAATGACTATAACTTGGCTTCCCGAACCAACATGAAACCCCTTTATCACATTTCTGAACGGATAGAAAAGACGGTGCTTCCTCCCCAGCCCTAAAGGGCGGAGCCTTGGCGCATTACTTGCCGGTAAATTACGTAAATAAATTACGTAGATAAATATCAGGGTAGTGCGGCCACGGCTGCGGCCACCTGCGCCCCCATCGCCCGACAACCCACCCGTTGCGTGCCTGCGGTGTAAATATCCCCGGTGCGGTAGCCCTCACGTAATACCTGCGCCACCGCCATTTCCAGGGCATCGGCAGCCTGGGTTTCCCCCAACCCGTAACGCAGTAACATGGCAGCGCTGAGTATTTGCGCCAAGGGGTTCGCCACGTCCTGCCCGGCAATATCCGGCGCAGAACCATGCACGGGTTCAAACACCCCCGGCCCCCCCGCCCCCAAACTTGCCGACGGCAACATCCCGATACTGCCGGTCAACATGGCCGCCTCATCCGAAAGAATATCCCCAAACAAATTACTCGTCACCATCACATCAAATTGTTGCGGCCAGCGAATCAACTGCATGGCGGCATTATCCACGTACAAATGGGTTACGGTCACATCCGGGTACTCCGGCGCCAGAGCATTGACACGTTGCCGCCACAGTTGGGACACCTCCAGCACGTTCGCCTTGTCCACCGAACACAACTTTTTCCGGCGTTTTTGGGCCGCCGCAAACGCCACCCGCGCAATCCGGTCAATTTCGCTTGCCCGATAGGCCATCGTATTGACCCCCCGCAGTTCCCCAGTTTCGGTGGTGAAAATGCCCTTAGGTTGGCCAAAATAGATGCCCCCGGTCAACTCCCGCACCACAAGTAAATCCACGCCATGAATCACTTCCGGTTTGAGCGGGGAAGCCTGGAGCAATTCAGGAAACACCTTGGCCGGGCGCAAATTGGCAAATAACCCCAACCCCGAACGCAGTCCCAACAATGCCTGCTCAGGACGCAAATGACCGGGCAATTCATCCCACTTGGGGCCGCCTACTGCCCCTAATAAAACCCCATCACTCTGGCGGCATAATTCCAAGGTTTCCGGGGGCAACGGTTGGCCGGTTTGGTCAATGGCCATTCCTCCGATCAACCCCTCAGAAAACCGAAAATCAATCCCATACTTTTGCCCTAACTTTTCTAAAACCTCTAGGGTGACCGCCATAATTTCCGGCCCAATTCCATCCCCCGGCAAAACCGCAATGTTGTAGCTCCGATTGGTCATGGTGGCATCGTAAACCCAGCAGAGGTATCTTAACAGGAAAAAGACACCTCAACGGTAATTCCGCACCGTCGGTTGCACGGTTTGATAATTTAAGGGTTCCTCGTGCCGTAGGGGTGCTTTTTCTGCTTGCCACTGCCACAGCGCCACATGGGCAAACCGCTCATCGTCCCGCAGCGGCTCCCCTTCAGGAGTTTGGTACTCCTCCCGAAAATGAGCGCCGCAGGATTCCCGCCGCGCCAGAGCATCCAACGTCAACACCGCGGCCAATTCCAAGTAATCCGCTACCCGGCCAGCCTCCTCTAGGGCCTGATTCAACCCCTGGGCCGAACCCGTCACCCGCACATCCCGCCAAAATGCTTGCTGTAAATCCTGAATTTTCGGTAATGCCTCTTTCAAGCCCGTTTCTGAACGGCTCATCCCCACCTGATCCCAAAGAATCATGCCCAACTGCCGATGAAACTCCCTAGGGGGGCACGAACCACCCACACTCAAGAGAGCCGTAAGCCGGTCGTGGGTTTGTTGGGCCGCCTGCTGGAATTCTTCTCCACGAACATCAACTTCTTGGGGTTTGATCCCCGCCAAATAATTGCCCAAGGTGTAGGGAATAATAAAGTAACCATCTGCCAAGCCCTGCATTAAGGCACTGGCACCCAAACGATTGGCGCCGTGGTCCGAAAAATTAGCTTCTCCGAGGACAAATAAACCGGGGATCGTACTCATCAAGCCATAATCCACCCATAGCCCCCCCATCACATAATGCACCGCTGGATAAATGCGCATGGGCGTTTCGTAGGGATTTTCCCCCGTAATTCGTTGATACATTGCAAACAAATTGCCATATTTGCGGTCCATTTCTGCGCGGTTGTGCGCCAAACATTCCTGGAAATCCAAATACACCGACCGGCCTACCCCATAACCGGCATCGCACATTTTTTTAATGGCCCGCGCCGCAATATCCCTAGGTACCAAATTGCCAAAACTGGGGTAGAGTCGTTCCAAAAAATAATCCCGATCTTCAGGGGGAATGTCTTTGGGGGCACGGGTATCGCCAGGGATTTTGGAGACCCACAGGCGACCATCATTGCGTAAGCTTTCACTCATCAAGGTCAATTTGGACTGCCCGGCTGCCGAGACGGGAATACAGGTGGGATGAATCTGCACAAAACTAGGATTGGCTAAGAACGCCCCCCTTTTGTAACACCGCCAAACTGCCGAGGCATTGGCACTTTTGGCATTGGTAGATAGGTAATAAATATTCCCATAACCACCACTAGCGAGGATAACGGCTTGACCCCCATACCGTTCTAATTCCCCGGTGATTAAATTGCGCACAATAATGCCCTGCGCTCGCCCATCGACAATGACCAAATCATAGAATTCCCGCCGCGGCAAGAGTTGCACCGTCCCCCGTTGCACCTGACGCATTAACGCCCCGTAAGCCCCCAATAATAATTGCTGCCCCGTCTGCCCCCTGGCGTAAAACGTGCGGGACACCTGCGCCCCCCCAAAAGAACGATTGGCCAACAAGCCCCCATACTCCCGCGCAAACGGCACGCCCTGCGCCACACAATGGTCAATAATTTGGGTGCTAATTTGCGCCAAACGATAGACATTCGCCTCCCGCGCCCGAAAATCTCCCCCCTTGATCGTGTCGTAAAACAACCGCCAGACACTATCCCCGTCATTCTGGTAATTTTTAGCCGCATTGATTCCCCCCTGAGCCGCAATGCTGTGGGCACGCCGCGGTGTATCTTGTAAGCAAAACACCAGTACTTTGTAACCCAATTCCCCCAGGGTAGCTGCCGCCGATGCGCCCGCTAGACCCGTGCCGATGACCAGTACGGTGTATTTACCCCGATTGGCGGGACTGACCAAACGGCAATGTTTTTTGAATTCATCCCACTTTTGTTCCAGGGGACCATTGGGAATCGGCGTAGGATTCATTGGTGTTGCCCATAGACGGCTAAGGGAATAAGCGCATAACCAAAGATCAGAATTACGCTCAAAATCTGACTCCCAAGGGGCAACCAGGGGGTGATTTGCGCATGCCCAAATCCCAACGATTGCAGACTACTGCCAAAGCCATGCGCCAGGTGCAAACCCAAAGGCAATAATGCCAATTCATACAGGGCTACCCAACCCGGCTGATGAAATAGGTGGGTTACAAGGGCTTCTAAATTACGTTCCCCTGGATGGAACCGAAACTGTTGCACATGGATAATTAGAAACCCAAGGATTAAAGGGCCAGTGATGGTCATGAGGCGGGATGTGAGATTGACAGCCCAACTGCCTGCCCAAGTGTTTTTGTGGGGTAGGTGGGTATATCGAGGTCGAAATTTTTTTTGCTGTCTGCGGATGGCAATCGTGAACCAAATATGCGTGCTCAATGCCAGGAGTAAGGCGAATTCCAAACCATGAAATATCCAGCCCCAGTTTTCTAATGCCTGGGCAAGCTGATTGTAACGACCCGGCCTATCCAAAAGCAACAAATTTCCCCACAGATGAACGAGGAGAAAAAACAGTAAAAATAAACCCGACAGGGCAATCAATGCCTTCTGCACAACACTGCTAGTGAGGATGGCTTTTTTCATCGTCCCAAGCTGCTGGTAGAGATGGCGCGCCAACTGGCAATCCCGGCCAACACCCACGCCAGGGCTAGGATTCCCCACCAAAGGGAACGGCGGAAACGCGGGGGCAGGGAGCGGCTTCTGGTCATCGGTTTAGCCTGCGGCTGGAAACACCCGGTGCTTGTGTGCTTTTTTTAGCCTAGCTCAAGGGGCAGGGTTGCAAGACAGACTTTTACTAAAATTTCCACTGGGGTGGCCGAGGATGGAGATTACACTAAAATAATCCCCAAAGTGGAGGAGAAACCCTTGTTTGACTACGATTTGCTGATTATCGGGGCGGGTGTGGGTGGTCATGGGGCGGCGATCCACGCGGTGGCCTTGGGCATGAAAACGGCGATTGTGGAAGTGGCGGAGATGGGGGGCACCTGTGTCAATCGGGGTTGCATTCCCTCCAAGGCGTTGTTGGCGGCAGCGGGTCGTTTGCGTCAATTGCAGGACAAGGAAACCCTGCAAGCCCTGGGGATCAGCGTGGCCCAGATTCAGGTGGATCGGGCAGGGGTGGCGGCTCATGCCCAAGGAATTGTGACCAAAATTCGGGGGGATTTGACCCGCTCGCTGGAACGGCTGGGGGTGACCATTCTCCCGGGCTGGGGCAAATTGGTGGACCCGCAAAAGGTGAGTGTGACCCAAGGCGGCAAGGAAACCCTGGTGACGGCGCGCCATATTTTGATTGCCACCGGTTCCTATCCCTGGGTGCCGCCGGGGATTGAGATTGACGGGCAAACGGTGTTTACCAGCGACGATGCCCTCAAATTGTCCTGGTTGCCCCCTTGGATTGCCATTGTGGGCAGTGGTTACATTGGTTTGGAATTTGCCGACATTTACACGGCGCTGGGGTGTGAGGTGACGATGATTGAGGCTCTCGACCGCCTGATGCCCAGCTTTGACCCGGATGTGGCCCGGTTGGCGCAGCGGGTGTTGCTCACGGAACGGGATGTGGAAACCTACGTGGGGATGGTAGCGCAAAAAGTTACGCCGGGGAAGCCGGTGGTGGTGGAATTGGCGGATGCGCAGACCAAAGAACTGAAAGAAGTTTTAGAAGTGGATGCGGTGTTGGTGGCCACGGGGCGGCTTCCGGCAACGGAGAATTTGGGGCTGGAATCCCTGGGTGTCCAGCGGGACCGGCGGGGGTTTATCCCGGTCACACCTCAGTTCAATGTACTTAAGAATGGGGAACCTCTGCCGACGGTGTGGGCGATTGGCGATGCCATTGGTACGATGATGCTGGCGCATGCGGCGGCGGCGCAGGGACGGGTGGCGGTGGAAAATATGCTCGGGCAGAACAAAACCGTCAATTACCGGGCGATCCCCGCGGCGGCCTTTACCCACCCGGAAATTAGTTTTGTGGGCTTGACCGAACCCCAGGCGCAGGAGTTGGGGCAAAAGGAGCAATTTCCTGTCGCCGCAGTCCGCAGTTATTTCAAGGGCAATTCCAAGGCGATTGCCGAGGGGGAAGCAGAGGGTTTGGCGAAAGTGATTTACCGCCCGGATACGGGGGAATTGTTGGGCGTGCATATCATGGGCGCCCATGCGGCGGACTTGATCCAGGAAGCAGCGGCGGCCATTGCCACCCAGACCCCCGTCCAGACGCTGGCGGAAATTGTCCACACCCATCCCACCCTCACCGAGGTGTTGGATGAGGCGTTCAAGCGGGCGAGTTTAACCCTGACCCGTTCGTAAGTGCCGGTTATGGTCTCGATTCGGCGCACCCGTCCCCATCTTGCTCTATCCCTTAGCCGCCTGGGTTACCAGATGGACCTGCCCGAAGCCCAACCCCGGCACATTTTAGAGGAAATTGTCTGGGCCAAAGAGGTAGAAGTGGAGCGATTGCGGCAAGGGTTGCCCCTAGCGGAATTGCAAAAAAAGGTACTGAATGCACCCCCGCCCAGGGACTTTTTGGCAGCTTTGCAATCCCCGCCCCATCCGGCTTTGATCGCAGAGGTAAAAAAGGCATCCCCCAGCAAAGGGGTGATTCGGGCAGATTTTGACCCGGTGGCCATTGCCCAGAGCTACGCACGGGCGGGGGCGCGGTGCATTTCCGTACTCACAGATGAGCAATTTTTCCAAGGGAGTTGGGATTATTTAGGCCAGATTCGCCAAGCAGTTGACCTGCCCCTTTTGTGCAAAGAATTTATCATTTATCCCTACCAAATTTATCTTGCCCGTTGGCAGGGAGCCGATGCCATTTTGCTGATTGCCGCCATTCTCTCTGACCAAGATTTGAGCTATTTTATTCGCATCATCCACGCCTTGGGGATGGTAGCTTTGGTGGAAGTGCATACCTTAACCGAATTGGAGCGGGTATTAGGTGTACCGGGGGTAAATCTCATTGGCATTAACAACCGCAATTTGGAGAATTTCATCACGGATTTAAGCACGACAGAAAATCTATTAGCGCAAAAATTACCTGAGATACAACAGCGGGGCATTACTTTGGTTAGTGAATCGGGGATTTACACACCAGCGGATGTTTTACGGATGAAACAGGCAGGGGTGCAGGGGATTTTGGTGGGAGAATCGTTGATGAAACAGCCGGATATTGAACAGGCGGTGCGGGGGTTATTAAGTAATGTTTATTAACCCTAGATTGCTCCGTATGCGGTTTTAGGTGGTTACCAATAAAAATTTGCCCCTACCCTGCGCCTTTGCTGAGAGGGCGGGTTAAAAAAGTCCAAAAGGTTCCTTGAGCCAGACGGGTTAGGGGATTTGCTCGTCTACAATGCAGGTAGGGCTGTCGCGGGGGGTCGCTTGTGCAAACCTGGCGCAAAAACGGCATTCGGTTCCTGCCTGTCCTGGGGGTAGCGATACTGCTGGCCGGGGGAATTGGGTGGTGGGTGTTCCGTCCGCGTGCTCGGAAATGGCCGCAAGTGCCCACGGCAACGGTGACGCGCGAAACCTTGCCGGTGACGATTCAGGTCAATGGGGAAGTCCGCCCCGAACGGGTCATCAACGTTAGCCCCAAAACTGCCGGTATTGTGCGGGAATTGCGGGTCAAAGAAGGGGACCGGGTAGAACGGGGGCAGATTCTCGCCACGATGGACGATACCAATTTGCGGGGGCAATTGCTGCAAGCGCAAGGGCAGGTGGCGGCGGCACGGGCCAATCTCCAGCGGTTGCAGGCTGGGAACCGTCCCCAGGAAATTGCCCAAGCCCAGGCGCAAGTGCAAGAGGTGCAGGCGGCGCTCCGGCAAGCGGAATTGAACCTCAAACGCAATCAAACCCTATTTGCCCAGGGAGCCATTTCCCAGCAGGATTTGGAATTATCTTTGACAGAGCGGGAGCAAGCCCTAGCCCGTTTACAACAGGCAAAACAGGTTTTGGATTTACGAAAAAGTGGTTTTCGCCCCGAAGAAATTGCCCAAGCCCAGGGACAACTGCAGCAGGCGCAGGGGGTGTTGCAGGTGATCCAATCCCAATTAAACGATACGATTTTGCGCGCGCCTTTTAGCGGGGTGGTGACTCGGATTTATGCGGAACCGGGGGCGTTTGTCACACCGACGACTTCGGGCAGTACGGTCTCCTCGGCGACTTCTTCTTCGGTGCTGGCGTTGGCAGCGAATAACCAGGTGGTGGCCAAGGTGCCAGAAAGTAGCCTACCCCAGTTGCGGTTGGGGCAAACGGCCAAAATCGTGGCCGATGCTTACCCGGAGCAGCCTTTGACCGGGCGGATCGTCCAAATTGCCGTGCAGTCGGTCATCGAGCAGAATGTCAACAGTTTTGAAGTGCGCCTGGCGGTGGAGGATGGGCAACAGCGGTTGCGGGTGGGGATGAATGCGGCAGTGACGTTTCAAGTGGGAATTCTGCCCAATGCTTTGGTGGTGCCGACGGTCGCCATTGTCCGTCAGGAACGACGGGCGGGTGTTTTGCTGGCGGAGAACCCCCCCCGGTTTCAACCCATTCGCACAGGCATCAGTGTGCGGGACAAAACGGTGGTGCTGGAGGGCTTAAAAGAGGGGGACAAGGTACTGCTGAGTTTTCCCAGGGGAGAACGCCCGCGCACCCAATTGCCGCCTTTGATTCCTGGTCTGGGGCCACCAAGACGATGATGGGACGCAAACCTCCTACAGGCGTGGCCGGGGGTGACATTCTGGCGATGGCCTGGTCGGCCCTGCAAGCCTACCGGTTGCGGACGGCGCTGACCATGTTGGGGGTAGTAATCGGCATCGCTTCGGTGATCCTGGTGACGGCGGTCGGGCAGGGGGTGCAGGTGGCAACCCAGCGGCAAATTCAAAATCTGGGAACGAATCTGTTGCAAGTTCAGGCCGGTGCGCCCCAGGTGCGGGGGATCAGCCAGGGGGCGGGCATGGCCACGACCTTGACCTTGGAGGATGCCGAGGCGGTGGCGACGCAGGTGCCTTCGGTGGCCCGGGTGGCTCCCTATTTGACCCGCCAACGGCAGGTGACCTACGGCACCCAAAATACCTTGACGCTGGTCAATGGAGTGGATGACAATTTTTGGGCGGTGCGGCAGTTTCAGGTGGCCAGTGGCCGGGTCTTTACCCCGATGGAATTGGATACGGCCCAATCCCTGGTGGTGTTGGGGGCAACGGTGGCCCGTGATTTGTTTGGCAATGCGTCTCCTGTGGGGCAGCGGGTGCGGATTCAGGGCGCCCTGTACGAGGTGATTGGGGTGATGGCGCCCAAGGGCAGCACAGGCGGCTTTGACCAGGATGACCAGGTGTTTATCCCCCTGAAAAATATGGCGGGGCGGATTGTGGGGCAAAATGCCCTGCAGGGGGTGGCCTTGAGCGGGTTTTGGGTGCAGGTGCCCAGTGCGGAGGAGATGGAGGCGGCGCAGTTTCAAATCACCAATTTGCTGCGCATTCGCCACAACATTTATCCCCCCCAGCCGGACGATTTTCGCATCAATAATCAGAGCGATATTATTAATGCGTTTACGGCGATTACGGGTTTGTTGACGGTGATGGTGGGGGCCATTGCCGCTATTTCCCTGGTGGTGGGAGGGATTGGCATTGCCAATATCATGCTGGTTTCGGTGGTGGAACGCACGCGGGAAATTGGTATTCGCAAGGCGGTGGGGGCAACCGGGGCGGCAATTCTCCAGCAATTTTTGACCGAAGCGGTGCTGGTGTCCCTGGCAGGGGGTGGGATCGGTGTGGCGCTGGGGTTGGGCTTGGCGTGGGGGGCGGCGCAATTGCTGCAAATTCCCCTGGTGTTGGCTCCCTGGGCGATTGGGGCGGCACTGTTGTTGTCTGCGGGGGTGGGCTTGGTGGCAGGGGTAGCACCGGCGCAACAGGCGGCGCGTTTAGACCCGATTGTGGCCTTGCGAAGTGATTGAGACATACTCCCTCTGCCCCAAAGGGCAAGGATTCTTGACGCTATGGCTTCGCCACGCAAGCTATAGCTAGGTAGGTTAAGGTTGTCGCCTGAAGATTCATGGCTACGCCACGCTTCGCTATATAGCTAAGCAGGCAAAGGTTGACATATAGAGCAGATGACTGAATCGATGAGGTCATGAAGGTTTTGGGTTGTGGATGTCATAGTTTTTCTAACTCTTTGCTTGATTCTATGCCATGGATGCTCAATCGGGTTTAAATC
>NZ_JBRCEP010000073.1:0-35000 GCF_053491055.1 Gloeomargarita sp. | reverse complement strand
CCTGCGGGTGGGGATTTCCCAGGTGTGCGCCACGCTAGATATAGACGGTCTGCGGGGGGACATTGTCACCAACCGGGCGGCCAAGGCGCTGGCGGCCTGGGAAGGACGCACGCTGGTGACGGTGGCCGATATTCGGCGGGTGCTGGTGCTGTGTCTGCGCCATCGCTTGCGCAAGGACCCCCTAGAGCCGGTGGATTCGGGCCATCGCGTCCTGCAAGTGGCCAAAGAGGTCTTTCGCTGGGAGGAAGAATGAACCGAAGCCGGATGGTGGGCTGGGGGTTTGTGGGGGAAGGTAGCACCAGCCTCATCCTCTAGGAATCACCGGGTTCCATGTCTGGAAGCAAAGGGCGCAACCTAGCGGAAAACCCTACGGTTATTGGCCCGGTCAATTTGAGCTTTCTCTACTTTGTCTGCGCCCTCTTCTGGCTCATAGTCGTTTCACAAGAAAATGCAACCCTTTGCGGCACCCTAGCAATCTCCACAGAGATTCCCCAGAACCAAGGACAGGAGCAGTGCCCTACGATCCCTACTTTACAAATACAAATATCGCAAACTTAACCAAAGACCAACACGACCTAGAGAGTAAGATTTTCAGGGTTGGTGCCAAAATGTGCATCTGATGATACAAAGCATTACGAACGATCAGCGATTCCGGCAATAGTTCTAATGAAATCTCCAATCTTTTCAACCTCCAAAACGTACTGAGCCGCTCCCAAATCAATCGCCGCTTTCGGCATTCCAAATACAGCACAACTAGTTTCATCTTGGACGACTGTAATTCCGCCGGCTTGAATAATAGCAAGCATTCCTTGAGCGCCATCTTCCCCCATTCCTGTAAGCAAAACACCTAAACTGCTGCTGCCGTAATGCAAGGCCACCGAGCGAAACATCACATTAACCGATGGACAGTGTAGCTCTTTCGCATAGGGGGGTGAAAGATAAATCCTCTGTTGGCGGTCAACTTCTAAATTAAACCCATCGGGAGCATAGTAAACTACTCCTGGTTGTAAAGCTTCTCCTTGCTGGGCAATCTTAATTGTCAACTGACATTCTTTATTCATCCAACTAACCAGACCATCTAAAAAACCGGCGCTGATATGCTGTGTACAGATGATTGGTACAGGAAAATCCTTGGGTAAAACACGCAAAATCTTAAAAATCGCCTGGGGACCACCAGTAGAAGCACCAATTGCGACTATGTTGATTGGCGTTGTCGGCTGAGTTGGAGCGTTAACACCCTTACGACTCGGTGTGGGGGAAGCGGAATTAACAACAAGAGAATGAGATGTACGTGTAACAACTTTTACACCGGCCAAGACGCGAATCTTATTGATAAGTTCATCTTTGTTATAGTCACTTGGTAATCCTGTAGTCGGTTTGGGGAAAACATCGATAGCCCCTGCCTGCAACAGTTGAAAAACATTTTCTGGATTGTCCGCTCCTACTGCCACACTGATTACCAATATAGGTTTAGGAAAACGGCTCATGAGCTGTTGAATCAGCTCCAACCCGTCTATCCCTTTCATGTAAAGATCAGTGCAGACAACATCAGGATTTGCTTGCGGTATTGCTAAAAGAGCATCCCTGCCGTTGTCTGCTGTACCCACAACTCTGAGGTCTGGTGCATCGGAAATAATTTTGGTTAAAATTTGCAAAGCAATTGGGGAGTCTTCTACTAAGAAAACATCGATCATACTCGTTTAGTAGCAAGGACTTTGATTTTAGTAATCAGCGTATCTTTCAATTTCTCGTAGTCTTCTGCCGTCCCTGCAGTAGGCTTCGGGAAAAAATCCAGGGCGCCTGCCTGCATCAAGTTGAAGATATTATCAACATCAGTGGGTTGCACCGCATTGCTGATCACTAAAACAGGACGGGGGTAACGCTCCATAACTGCCTTCGTAAATTCTAAGCCATCCATATTCGGCATTTTTAGGTCTGTACAAATGACATCTGGTTGAGTTTTAGCAATAACTTGCAGACCTTCAATTCCATCAGCGGCAGTTCCTACCACCTCTACCTCATTGGATGAATTTATCAATCGCTTCAGAATTTCCAAAGCCACAATCGAATCTTCTATGAGTACAACACGGATTTTCTTCATCGAATTAACCTCCTCAATGTGTTCAGTAGTAAACTTTGGTCAAATTCACCTTTAGTAATGTAGGCATTAGCCCCTGCCCGTAAACCCCTTTCCCGGTCAGATGGTTTCGCAAGAGTGGTCACTAAAATAATGGGAATATTCGGCATAGTAGCTCGAATCGCCTCGGTCATTTCTATACCAGAAAGATTGGGCATTTCCACGTCTGAAATAATAGCATCAAACGAGTCTTGTTGCAATTTTTCTAACCCGTCTTGACCATCAACCGCAACGGTTACTCGATATCCTGCACCTTCCAAAATTCGCCGCAATTGTGTGCGAATTGGAATAGAATCTTCCACCAACAATAACTTAGCCGGTTCCTTCTCTTCAAAAAGACGAGGAGCAAAAGAAACCTGATTCTTTGGAGATAAAAGATGAGCGGGATGCAAAACTTGACAAATAGTACCATCTTCTAACATGGTTACTCCCAATAGTTGGGGAATGACGAAAGGATGGGGTTTGATATGAACTTCTTGGTAGTCAACAATACTACCTACGACTAAACCTTGAATTTGTTCGTCAATTCGTAGGATAACACAGGTACAACTTTGCGGTATTTCTGAGGCGCTGCCTTGGAGTATGTCCGCCAAAAAGATAATCTTCACTACTTGATCCTGCCACAAGATTGCCGGTCTATCCTCAACCAAAAAAATGTCGTCCCTTTTCACCAAAAGAGTGGTGATTACCGCATCAGTAGGCAAGGCATAATAGTAATTATCTTCTTTAATCACTAAGACTGAAATAATGCTTCGCTTAGTTCTTAAAAAGAGTTTGAAGGTGCAGCCTAGACCCGGTTGTGACTGAATTTTTATCTGCCCTTGTAACCTCTCAACCGTCTCTCGAACGACATCCAAACCGATACCCCTACCAGAAATTTCACTAACTTCGGTACCTGACTTAGTAGAAAAACCATGACGAAAGATGAATTGCTCAATATCACTCGGTGTCATTGCCGCTAACTCGGCTGGTGTAATCAGCCCTTTGCTTACGGCTACGGCACCAATCGCTTCCAAATTCAATCCTCTACCGTCATCCCCCACCTCAATTATAATTTCGTTGCCTGCTACTGCTGCTCGAAGATGCAGCTTGCCTTGAGGCGGTTTACCACATCTCATTCTCTCTTCTGGGGTTTCTATCCCATGATCAATTGCATTTCGCAATAGATGCGTAATTGGGTCTTTAATCTCTTCTAATATCTTCCGATCAACTAATGCCTCTCCCCCGGTAATTACAAAATCAACTTCCTTATTCTGTTGTTTAGCAATATCCCTAACTGTACGATGAAAAAGGTTAAAGATAATAGAAAAAGGCACTAATTGTAACTCCTTGATATTTTGTTCAAGAAGGTTAGTAACCGTCCCCAAACGAGATATTTCATGCTCTAAGTTGTTTTGCAGCTTAGTTATTACTTCCCCAAGCCTATCCAAATTAACCGGACTTTTCCCCTTTTGCAGAGTACTTCCCCACAGGTCACCCGCACTAGAGACAAACCCTATTTGTCTTTCTAAACGTTGCTGAATTAATGTCAGTTCACCGGCATATTGGGCTAAAGTATCCAACTTGGAAGCTTTCACATGAATCGTATCTGACTGTAGTTCCGATTCAAACAAATCAGAAGAAGGTTCAGAGGGGCTTGGTGGGGCTGGAATCTCCAAATTCTCCTGCTCAAAGTTACGGTTTTCGGGCGTCGAATCAATCAAGTCACTCAAGTTTTCTTCTGACGCTGGGGACGCAACTGAAGATGTATTCTCTAAACTTTGTCCTTCTGGAATGGCTTGACTTTCCATCGCCGTCATCATCTCAGCCAGCAGATGGAAGACACTCACCTGAGCCGGTTGACCGGTAACCGCCTCAGTAGCAATTCGCTTTATGCCATCTAGTCCCTTGAAAAGGGTTTCCAAAATTGCAGGGGAAAGTGTAAGCTGTCCCTTGTGTACTCTACTTAAAATTTCTTCAAAGCTGTGGGTCAGTCTTTCCGCATCCTTCACACCCAACATCCGGGAATCACCCTTCAAGGAATGGGCCGTTCGCAGCATTTCCGGCAACCTACTCTTATCTTGAGGATGTTTTTCTAAGAACAGCAGACCTGACTCCAGTTTGGCCAGGTGTTTCTCACTGGATGCTTGATATAAAGAGCGCAGTTCTTCATCCTCTATCATCATAATTCAGACTTGTTCCTTGAGTGATTGAGCTAAGTTTGTCAGTTGCTGGATCGCAGAGCGAATTTGATGGACACTGCTCGCCACTTCCCGCGCACCCAGATTGATGGCATTCATGGCAGATACCCCCTGTTGTACTCCCACCGCCTGCTGTTTGGCACTGAGCGCAATCTGCTGACTATTGACGGAAATAGACTGGATAGCATTAAGAATATCCTGAAACGCTTCAGCAGTATTCTTGGAAAGACGAATACTCTCTGTAGCCGCCTTGGTACCCTCATCTGTCACCATAACCGTACTGTTAATAGAAGATTGAATATCACGAATAAGACTGCTAATTTTCTCGGCAGACTTTTTACTTTGGTCTGCCAACTTGCGCACTTCCTGTGCCACCACACTAAAACCTTTGCCCTGCTCTCCCGCACGAGCCGCTTCCACAGCCGCATTCAAAGCAAGAATGTTGGTTTGATTGGCAATGTCTGCAACCAAATCAGATATAGTCGCAATCTGATTCGTTTGCTCGGTTAGCTCCATAATCTTCTGAGCAATAGCAGAAACATTCTCTTTGAGGGTGTTAATCCCTTCTAAATTACGCTGGACAATCTCACGCCCACTGTTGGAAACTTCTAAAGCTTTTTGCGCCGCAGATGCGGAAGTAATAGCCTGCTCCGCCGACTGCCGGGATGAGGCTCCTAGCTCCTCCATGGTGGTCGTCACTTGGTTAATTGAGGTTGCCTGCTGAGAAATAACTTTTTCTTGCTCAGCAATGGAAGCGGCAATCTCTGTAGAAGAAGTCGCTAGGTCTGTTGAAGTCTTATTCAAAAACTTAGTTACCTGAATTACGATAGATATTGATAGTACAATTGCTATCAGACCAGTAACGATAGCAACAATTTCTACCACTGTCTCGAGAGATTTTTCTCTGCTACCTATTGCCTCAGCCGCACTCACAACTTCATCAGATAGCTTGAAGAAATCTTCACTAAAACTCAGAAGCTCTTGGCGATTTGGGTTTGGCTGTGCCAGTAGTTGTTCAACCTTTTGCCACTCTGCCTCCAATTTCCGAGCAAGCGCTTGATACTCAGGGTCGGTAAACTTTTCTAGTCCAAGCTCTGCATCACCATTGACAAGTGCAGAAACTCTTTGTCTGGTTTTCTGTTTTACTTGATTGATGATTTCTGGACTACCCCCAGCCAATTTAAGTTTGAATAATCTTTGAGTACCACCCCTCACCAAGCCCGCCTGATTCACCAACTTCGCCACCTTGTCTGAGCCAGTGACTACAAGTACTGTGCCTATTTCTAGGATTTCTAGCAGTACTACAAAGCCTGCAAGAATAAAAAGTTGTGTCCTGATCTTCATCGCTGCACCCCTTCACTTGGCCAAAGTATCACATATAATTTCTCGCAAGTCAAGCAAAGTTGCAGGTTTTTCTGCAACTACTATAGTGCCCATTACACCCGACCTGCTTGAGCGAGTAGATGTGCTTGGTAAAGCCAATCGGTCCACATTAACTATGTTCCGCACTTGGCTAACACTAATACCTAACCTATTCTGTCTCCACTGGAACACCAAAGCCTGTTTACCGTCCCTGCATTGTGACGATAAACCTAGTATCCCAGAAATATCAATTAAGGTTAAAATTTCCCCCCTTAGACTAACATTACCGATCACAAATGCAGGGCTAAAGGGTACAGGAACCGGATCAGAGATATGAATAAACTCCTGGATTTGAGCTAGAGGAATCGCAACAGTTTCCCGTCCTATTTCTACTAGTGCAAGAGAAGTTGTTTGCGTGTCTAACACTTGCTGACTGACTGTTAGTAAATCTAAGCGCCTTTGCTGAAACACTAACCGTTCTTTAGAGCTGACATCAACCACGAAGCGGGTATAAAAGTCTTCTAAACTCGCCCCTTCAATCTCATCTATATTGACCTTTGCCAATTGTCCCACTGCCTCTGGTGACCGGATCAAGTGAGCAGGGTCAATGAGGGGAATGAGCATACCATCGAAAAGAGCGACACCCTGCAAGAAAAAGGAAAGAGGCGGCTGAAACTGTTGCAAAGTCCTGTCTATTTGTCCTTCATCTATCTCAATCGTATCTTGCACTTGATTTACGACAATTCCCACAGTTAAGTTATCGTGGCTAATGACCACGAGATGATCACTTATATAACACTTTGGCTGACTCATACCCAGCCTTTTCGCTAAATGCACTACCGGTAACGTTTTACCTCGCCAATTAACAACACCTAAAACGTCTCCTGGAGCATCGGGAATACAGGTTAACTCTGGGAGCGGCAAAATCTCCTCTACCACTGATAATGGGAGTCCAAAAAACTGACTCTGCAATCTCAAATGCAAGTAGCGAATCATGGAATATACCTTTTGATCGTCTTTAACAGCTCTTCTCTATCCACAGGTTTCGTTAGATAATGGTTTGCTCCCACCATACGCCCCCTTACTTGGTCAATCAATCCATCTTTGGCAGTCAGCATAATGACCGGGGTATTTTTGAACTTGTTCATCTTGCGGATTGTGTGACAAAACTCAAAGCCATCAATCTCAGGCATGGTTATATCTAACAAAATTAAATCAACAGTGTGATTGTGTAAAATACTAAGGGCTTCTATGGCACTATTCGCACAGATAACTTCATAACTCTCACACAAAGTACGACGGATCATGGTTTGCACAATTGGACTATCGTCCACACTGAGGATAACCGGCAACTTCTCCAGTTTGCACAAGCCGAAATTGAAATCAATGAGTCCCTCTTTCACCCAACGTACATAAAGTGGCGCAAGAAGCAAAGGGTCCTTTGCCAATATTTCGGCAATCTCAGCAAAGGAGCGTTGACCATCAACAAATTTCTGTAGATGCTGTTTTGTTGGTTCATGGCGGATAAGGGAGAGTGCTCCCTCTCTGATGTAGGGAATTGCATGTACAGAATGCAAGGTCGGTAGGTAATTCATCCACAAATGTTTTCTTTGCTCTATCTTCTGCCAAACTACATCACAATCAGTCCCTTGGCAAGTAGCGGCAAAGTTCATGTCAAATTCTAGGGGCAATGGCATGACGGTACAGGGATAGGCTGCGAATTGCTCTAAGCAGATCACTGTGCGGTCAGTAATCGCTTTCTCTAGGTTTTCCCATGTCACAACCCGAGTCGCCACGATTGCCTCTAAGACCTCATAGGGTGAACTGCTACCAATATCTACGCGGTTAGCAGCATACTGCATCACTTGCTCGATACATTTAATTTTTAGATACCGCAGTAGGCGATAAACCCAACTATCACTACCAAAGATAGATCGCTCTGCTAAAGTAATGCGTCCCTCGTTTAACAATAAAAAGCATTCCAACTCCTTGCCGTTTTCGGTTACCTTGGTACAAAGCTTCACTGCACCCGTACACTCCTGCCTTTTTAGCTCAAGCAGAAGCCTATCCAGGCTGCCAGTCTGTTCCTGAAGCAAAAAGGTAACGTCCGACATGACACAACCCCTAATCACTCAACCCTGAACATTTTGTACATATAGTGCTGTACCTTTCCCCCCTAACTTCTGTAACCCAGGATACATATTGTTTAAGCAGAGGTTAACTTTGGTGGGAATTCTGATTAATTTTAATTAGGTTTTCTGTTGAGTAAATTTGAGTTTGATAAAGAGTTATCACTTCGGTATCCAATGATTTAACAAAAGAGAGTAGTTTCTCCGCGGAAGAATACTCCTGATCGGCCAGGTGCAAGTCGATTAAATCGAGATAGCCAGGAATAAAGTTAGGATCAACCAGTACCGCTCTTCTTAGGCACTCCTTCGCTTCATCTTTTCGTCCTCGCGCCCGATTAATTTGTGCTAAAATTTGCAGAAATAATACAGCAAGATGGTTCCGTTCCAGAACTCCGTAGCATATTTCTTCTGCTTTTTCATATTGTCCCTGATTCATGTAGGTCTTTGCCAGTAAAAGCTCTGCCTCTTCATCCTGGGGCTGAAAGTTTAACCAATCAGTGAGATATTCAATTGTTTCTCGGTATCGCCCTTGAGTAAAGTTCTCCCTAGCTCGTTCCTTAAGGTTTTCTAGAGAAGGAGCAGGTAAATTTAGCGTGCTTACCGGCATCGAACCATTCTCCGGCTTTTGATATACCAAGGATTCTGGATAACTGTGTACAATTAGGGGTGCAATGTCTTGCTCCTGTAACTCTGTATGGCCTGTAAGTAGATAGCCCCCTGGTCTTAATAGCTCGATAAATTTGCACAGAACTAATGATATTTTGCCTTTATCAAAGTAAATGAAAACATTGCGGCAAATAATTAAGTCAACTGTCCCAACTGCAAAGAAAGAAAGATGATCTTCTACCAGGTTGCACTGGCGAAACTTTACTTTTTGTTTGAGGCTATCAATGATCTGCCATCCTGCTTCTTGCTGACGGAAATAGATTGAGCGGTATTGAGGTCGCACACCGCGAAATGACCATGCTGGATAAATGCCTTGCAGAGCCTTACTAATGGCTTCTTTATTTAGGTCAATGCCCACTAAGTTAACCTGCCAGTTGGTTAATTCTGGAAAATTTTCCCGGATGATTATGGCTAGAGAGTACACTTCTTCCCCGGTCGCACATCCTGCACTGAGGATATTTAATGTCCTCTGGTCTTGCATTTTGTTAATTAAATCGGGTAAAATGTACTCCTGAATTGTTTTGATTTGTCCCTGGTCGCGGAAGAAATAACTCTCCCCTGTGGTGATCAGACTAAACAGCCTATCCCATTCCAACTTAGCCTCTCTACTTGCACTACTCAGCAACTGCAAGTACTCAAATTCATTTTTTAGCCTCAATACTTGCATTCTTTTCGTAATTTGTTGTAGCAATCTAGGGCTATCTTCTGGCCGGACTTTTATCCCTGTTTTATGCAAAATTACGGAAGTAAGATTTTGCAAGAATTTGTCATTCATTATTTTAAAAGTCAATGTTGCCGTTGTTCCCTATCGTTCGTCCCATCAGGTTGATTCCCCACCATGGCTAGGTAGGCTAAGGTTGTTGCCTGAAGGTTCATGGCGGCGCTATTGTGGGGCTACGCTCAGCGACCCATATCATGTCAACCTTTGCCTGCTTAGCTATAATATAACATCATATGTTGCCCTTGACTACGGTGCTCCTTCAAAGGTTGTTCGAGCAGAATTTCGGGGTCTTTGACATACTCCTCTGCCTAAATCTAAGCAAAACTGAACGTAGTAGTCATCCGCTTAGCGAATCACCCGTACTCGATTGATTTTGGAATTTAGAATTAGTTCCCTTAGCTCACCATCACAGTACAGGGCAAACGTTCCCGCGCCAAACCCGTCCGTGAAGGTGATGGACATCCCATCTTCTCTGATAGTTTCCAGCTCGATTGCTTGTACTCAACGGAGCGGCAATTTTTCTTGAATTTCGGGTAGCCCTTCTTCTTTTCTCCCCCTTTGCACCGTTTATAGAAATTAGCAATGGCAGACCATGCCCGCTCGGCACTAGCTTGTCTTGCCGCAGAATTGAGCCGCTTGGCAAAGGCAAACTCTTTCGCTAAATCTTTGCACAACGCATAGAGTTTATTTTTACCTACCCCTCGATTGTCCATCCAATAGCGCAGACATTTGTTTCGCACAAACTGGGCAGTGCGAATCACCTTATCCAGCGCTCGATACTGCTCTGGTGTGCCGTTGCGTAGCTTGGCTTCTCGGACTAACATGTTTTCATTTTTATCACAAAATTAGAGAGATAAAAGCCGCCCTGCTAGGTGTAGCCGTGCCGGAGGCATTGGGCAGGGCTTTACGGCGCTTTTTTCGGTAACGTTCCCCAGTCTTTTGGGAACGCTTCATACCACCACCGGATTCAAGTTCTGCAATCCCATCCAGCAGGTGACGGGCATTACTGTTTCCGCCAAGGAAGCCTCGGAACTTTGTTCGTTCACTGGCGCAGACTCGCTCCGGTTATGGGTGTCCTAAACCTATTTTTATTTTTCGCCTAATGACGAAATACACCACCAGTCCCGGCGTGCCAGGACTGGCGGTGCTTACCCCAAAAGTTGGCAAACTACCTCTGACTAAAGAGCAACGGTTACCCGTGCCTTATCAAGCCGTTTCCGGTGTCCGCAAAACTAACGCACAGCAAGTTGCCGAAGGGGCTTTCCTCCCTGCAGTACAGTTACCCAATGTGAATTTAGAGGGCAGCGAAGTATTCCTTGGCCTTCACCGGGTCGGGATGCATGGTCTTTTGCCCCGGTTGCCAGTTGGCAGGACACACTTCGTCTGGGTGGCTTTGCACGTACTGAATCGCCTGCAAGATGCGCAGGGTTTCATCCACATTCCGCCCAAACGCCAAATTGTTGATCGTGGCGTGCTGAATGACCCCCTCTTTATCAATGATAAATAAACCCCGCAAGGCCACCCCTTCCGGCGTTAGCACGTTGTAGGCGGCACTGATGGTCTTTTTCAAATCCGCCACCAACGGATACTTCAATTCGCCCAAACCCCCGTCTTTACGGTCGGTTTGAATCCAAGCCAGATGGGAAAACTGACTATCTACTGACACCCCTAAAATTTCCGTGTCCAACTTGGCAAATTCCTCGTAACGGTCGCTAAAGGCCGTGATTTCCGTCGGGCAAACAAAGGTGAAATCCAAGGGGTAGAAAAACAACACCACATACTTTTTGCCCCGATAATCCGAAAGCTTGATGGTCTTAAATTCCATGTCCACCACGGCGGTGGCCTCAAAATCGGGCGCCATTTGCCCCACCTGCAAACAACCTTCCATAGGTTTCACTCCCAAACTGCATCATCATCCATGACTATATCATACTCATAACGATTTTGAGTTTAAGGACGGAGTTGGTGGAGTTGGTCGGGGGGCACCATGCCCCGTTCGGTGATGATGCCGGTAATGTAGCGGGCGGGGGTGACGTCGAAACTGGGGTTAAACACTTCGATACCGGGGGCGGTCAGCCATTGGTCGCCAATTCTGTACACTTCCTCGATGCTGCGCTCTTCGATGGGGATGTGCGTGCCGTCGCTGATGCTCCAGTCAATGCTCGATAAGGGGGCAGCCACGTAGAAGGGAACTTGATGGACATGGGCGAGAACGGCCAGGCTGTAGGTGCCGATTTTGTTGGCGGTGTCCCCGTTGGCGGCAATGCGGTCGGCGCCTACTACCACGGCATCAATTAAGCCATTGTACAGACAAAAGCCTGCCATATTGTCGGTAATCAAGGTGGCAGGAATTCCTTCTTGGACGCATTCCCAGGCGGTGAGGCGGGCGCCTTGCAAGCGGGGGCGGGTTTCGCAGACGTACACCTGCAACAAGCGGTGGGCACGGTGGGCAGACCGTACAATACCCAAGGCTGTGCCATAGCCGGCGGTGGCTAGAGCACCCGCGTTGCAGTAGGTCATCAGGGTCAGGCGTTGGGGTGCGGCAGGCAGGCAGGCCAAGCCTTTTTCCCCGATGGCGACGCAGGTTTGGTATTCATCGACGGCCAAAGCCTGTGCCGCTTCCACCATTTTTTCCTTGAGAAAGCTCACCGGGCCGACGGTCTGCCGGGCCGTACTGAGCATCCGGTCAATCGCCCAAAACAGATTGATGGCCGTGGGACGGGTCTGGCGCAGGGCATCGGCGACGGTTTCCAGGTAGTCCAAAAAGACCTGCCGTTCTTGCGTGTCAATTTCCTGGGCGGCCAAGGCCAGCGCAAATGCAGCCGCCACGCCGATGGCCGGGGCACCGCGCACCATCATGGTTTGGATTGCCGTTACCATATCCATCGCCCGCCGGATTTCCACATAGGCAAACTCCGTGGGCAAGCGGTTTTGGTCAATCAAACGCACATGGTCGTAGGCCCAAGCTACCGGCACGATCGCCATACACGCCAACGCAGGAGGAACATTTCCCAGTCTAGGACGAACCCGGACCTAGCGGTACAGCCGTTGGCGCTGGGGCAACCATTCCGCCTGCCAAGCGGCCAAATCCGCCAGCGCCCGTTGACTGTAGGCTTGGTAGCGGGCGGCCTTTGGTTTCACCGGGGTCGCCAGGGGGGGCAAAATGCCAAAGTTGGCGGGCATGGGCTGAAAAAATTGGGCCTCGGCGCTGCTGATGAAGTGAAACAATGCCCCCATCATGGTTGTCGGCGGCGGGGTGAGCAAGGGCAGCCCCTGGGCCAAACGGGCCGCATTCACCCCGGCAAGCCACCCCCCCGCAACTGCCGCAATGTAGCCTTCGGTGCCCGTAAGTTGACCGGCGGCAAACAGGTGGGGATGGGCGCGAAACTGCAAGGTGGGGTGGAGAATCTTTGGGGCATTGAGAAACGTATTGCGGTGCATCACGCCGTAGCGCACAAATTCTGCCTGCGCCAAACCGGGAATGAGGCGAAACACCCGTTGCTGTTCACCCCAACGCAGGTTGGTCTGGAACCCAACCATATTCCACAACTGCCCAGAGCGGTCTTCGGGACGCAGTTGCACCACCGCATAGGGACGCCGGGTTGGGTTGCGGGGGTCGCGCAGGCCCACCGGTTTCAACGGCCCAAACCGCAGGGTATCTTTCCCGCGCCGCGCCAGTTCTTCTATGGGTAAACAGGCTTCAAAAAACCGTTTTTCTTCCTGCTCAAAGGCTTTCAAGGGGGCCTGTTCTGCCGTGACGAGGGCCTGCCAAAACGTCTCGTATTCCGCCTGGTCCATTGGGCAATTCAGGTAGGCCGCTTCCCCCTTGTCGTAGCGGCTGGCAAGAAAGGCAATCTCCCGGTTGATGCTTTCTCCCAGGACGATGGGGCTGGCGGCGTCAAAAAAACTCAGGTAGGCTTGGCCGGTCAGGCGTTGCAGTTGGGCGGCCAAGGGGGGACTTGTCAGCGGCCCTGTCGCCACAACCACAATGCCAGGGGGAATCTCCCGGACTTCGGCCCGCTGCAGGGTCACCAAAGGATGCTGGTTCAGCCGCTGGGTCAACGCTCGACTAAACTGCACTCGGTCCACCGCCAAAGCCCCGCCTGCAGGCACGGCTTGGGCATCTGCCACCTGCATCACCAGGGAACCCAGCTCCCGCAATTCCTGCTGGAGCAAGCCTGTGGCCCGGTCCACCGCCCGCGCGCCAAAGGAATTACTGCAGACCAGTTCCGCCAATTCCCCGGTGTGGTGGGCAGGGGTTTGCACGACCGGGCGCATCTCCCAAAGGGTGACGGGCAACCCCATCTGGGCAATCTGCCAAGCGGCTTCAGTGCCGGCGAGACCACCGCCAATAACGTGCAGGCTGGTCATGCAAAGGTTGTGGGCAAACACGCATCTGCCGTTCATTGTAAGCCATGCCCTGGGGCAGCGCGGGTCGTTGCAGCGGGAACGATGACCATGAGGCCCCCAGGTCGTAGGGGTCGCCCTGCACCTGCTCTGGCTCCCGTTACTATAGAAAAGCGGGATGGGCGTGGGAGGTGGCGCCCCAGGGCAACCAAGTTCAGCCTGAATTCAGCGCCGGGGGTCGCACCGTCACTGGGCAGAACGGATGGGAAAAGGTAACGCTGCTGGATGTTCATGAGGGATGCTGCTTAACGGGGGGGCGCTGGGGCTGGCGCAAGCGAGGTTGCTGCTCTGGGATGGGTTGATGCGCCGGCGCCAAAAGAACCTGCGGGTATGGCTGACCTGGGGAGCCTGGCTGGGGGTACGCCTGGTGTGGTTGCCCCGGCGGGATGCCCTGGGATGGCGGACATGAAGACGCCCCAGGTGCGGTCGGAATTACCGTTGGCGCTGGTGGAAACGGCGTTTTTGGCCAGTACGGCCAGTTTGGGTTGGCTGGCGAGTTTTTATTTGGGTCTCACGCCCGTCCTGCGTTTGTTTTTGCCGATTCCTCTGGCCTTGGCGACCCGCCGCTGGGGACCGCGCTGGGGCTGGATGGGGTTGGCGACGACGTTTTTGCTCCTGTCGGTGTTGATGGGGCCGCCCCGGGGGTTGGCCTACATCTGCCGGTATGGCCTGCTGGCGGTACTGTTGGGCGACCACTGGCGGCGGGGCACCGGCTGGGGAACCACGGTGGCGCAGGGGATGGTGGTGGGTACAGTCGGGTTTTTCGGGCAAGTTGCCATCCTGTCGGTGTTGCTGGGGGAAAACCTCTGGGTGTACCTCACCAACCAGGCCACGCAAGTGCTGGAATGGCTGGTGGAACGCTTGGGCATTCTGGTACAGCCGGAGGTGACCTGGATTCGGGGCGCGACGGTGGTTCTGGTGATGGTCAATTCGGCGATTTATACCTTTGTGGTGCAGTTGGTGGCCTGGGCGTTGTTGGCGCGGCTGACTACCCCCGTACCGCCCCCGCCCGCTTGGTTGCAGACGTGGTTGGGTTTGGACGCATGATGCAGAGCCACACCTGCCCGGATTGGGTGCAGGCATGGGCAGCCAGGGTGCAAGGGCAACGGCCCGCCTTGGTCTGCGTGGTGGGGTTTACGGAAACGGCCTTGATCCCCGGCATTTCCGCGGCAGGGGCCACCCCCGCTGCCCGTCGCACCACCGCTGCCGCCGATGCGGAATTTCTCCTGCGGGGGGGCGCATCGCCGCCTGTTTATCCCTTGCCTCCCCTGACCCAAGGGGCTTCGCCCGTATATCTGTCCCGCGCCATCACCCAGGCGTTAGCCATTCCCGTCACGCTGGTTTCCACCGGTTTACCCGTACCTCTGACGGTTCCGGCGGTATCGCTGGGGCAGACCCTGGCCCGCTGTGTTTCTACAGGGCGCGCCATGGACCGGGATGCCGTTTTTCACCTCTGGCAACGGGCTTGGGACTGGGCCACCGCCCACCTGCGGAGGGAACCACCGCCTTATTACCTGTTCGGGGAATGTGTGGTGGGGGGCACGACCACGGCTCTGGCCGTACTCACCGGGTTGGGGTATCGGGCGCAGGGGCGCGTCAGCAGCAGCCATCCCCGGTGCAACCACGAACAAAAATGGCAGGTTGTGCAGCAGGGGTTAAGCCGCGCCGGCGCTTTGAGCAACCCCTGGGACGTCTTGGCTGCGGTGGGCGACCCGATGCAGGTGGCAGTAGCGGCCATGACCCTGGCAGTACATGACCAGGTGCCGATTTTGCTGGCCGGGGGAACGCAAATGTTGGCCGTGTGGGCCTTGAGCCAAGCCATCGCCGCCTACGAAAACCTCCCGTGGCACCCTGCCCAGGTATTGGTGGGCACCACCGGCTGGGTAGTGCAGGACCCAAGCGCCCAAGTCATCGCCCTGGCCCAGGAATTAGGCGCTCCTTTGGTAACCGCCGCTTTAGATTTTCGCCAGTCCCAGTACCACGTCCTGCGGGTGTATGAACAGGGCTTTGTCAAGGAAGGCGTTGCTGCCGGGGGATGTGCCCTAGCCGCCCATTGGTATCGCCGTTGGCACAATGCCCAGGTACTGCAGGCCGTCGAAACCCTCCTCAGTCGCGCAACGCCGCCGCCAAACGTTCCAGCGCCAGATTCACCTCCGCTTCGCTGACAATCAGTGGCGGCACAAACCGCACCACCTGGGTGCCTGCAGGCACCAGCAGCAACCCCTGCGCCAACGCCCGCTGCACCACATCCATCGCTTGGAACGGAGCCGTCGGTTGCAACACCAGGCCCTGCAACAGACCCCAGCCCCGCACCTCCTGGAACCACTCCGGGTAAGTCGCCACCAAGGCCTGCAACCCCTGCCGCAACTGTTCTCCCCGTTGTTGCACCTGGGCCAGCAGCCCCAGTTCTTCAATTGCCTGGCACACCGTCAGCGCCGCCCGACAGGCCAAAGGATTGCCCCCGTAGGTACTGGCATGGTCGCCCGGTTGAAAAACACTGTACGGCTCTTTACACAACACTGCCCCGATGGGAATGCCGCCCCCCAATCCTTTGGCTGAAGAAAAAATATCCGGTTCGACCCCCAGGTGTTCGTACCCCCACCAACGCCCGGTACGTCCCATCCCCGACTGCACCTCATCGAGAATCAGCAGAATCCCCCGTTCATCGCACAGGCGGCGCACCCCTTGGAAATAATCCCATTCCCCTGGACGCACACCCCCTTCCCCCTGGATCGGTTCCAGCAGAATCGCCGCCACCTGTTCCAACTCCCAAACCGTTCTGGTCAACGCCTCCAGGTCGTTGTAGGGCACATAGACGAACCCCGGCACCAGCGGGTCGAAATGTTTTTGGTACTTGGGTTGGCCGGTGGCCGTCAGGGTCGCCAGGGTACGGCCATGAAAACTGGCCTGCGCCGTGACGATAACTGGGCATGGGTAGCCCTTCACCGTATGGGCGTATTTGCGTGCCAGCTTGATTGCCCCCTCATTGGCCTCTGCCCCCGAATTGGCAAAAAACACCCGATCCGCACAGGAGCGCTGCGTGAGCACCTGCGCCAATTCCGTTTGCCAGGGAATGTGATACAGGTTGGAAACGTGGTGCAATTGCTGGATTTGCTCCCCAATCGCCGCCACCAGCCGGGGGTGGGCGTGCCCCAGCGTACAGGTGGCAATTCCCGCGACAAAATCCAAATACTCCCGCCCCTGGTCATCCCACACCCAACAGCCCGACCCCCGCACCAACGTCACCGGAAAACGGCTATAGGTGGGCATCAAGGCCTGTGTCAGGGGAGAAACCTCCAGCAACGTCGTCATGGTCGGAGATTCACAAGCAACAATTTTAGTTATAGTAGCAAATTCAATTCTTGTCACTCCAGAATCCTGGGTATGTTTCTCAGCGAAGTGGAAGGGATGGGAGTCAGAGATACCATTGGGATACTGCTATTTGGGCATTGAAAAAAGGAATTACCCAATGAAACTCCTAAGCAAATCATGGCATGATCACTGCAGCGCACCAAGCGATGAACGAGCTTCGTTACTGCAGAATTACGGAGCTAAAACCGCCCCAACACCTCTTGAGTAAACTGGAATTTATGATTTAGGGAGGCCCCGCCGATGGTGCAACGTTGGACTGATGAAATGTTGGATAAACAAGCGGAAGAAAACGCCCGCGCCTTTCGGGAGTTGCGGGAGATTGTCAACGATTTAGGAGTTGCCGTGAGTCGTTTGGAGATGCAAGTGGACCGCCTGGAACACCAAGTCGCTGCCAATACCCAAGCAATTGCCGCCAACGTCCAAGCGATTAACGAACTGCGAGAGGGGCAGGCTATGATGATGCAGATTATCATGCAACAGCAAACCAACATTGAAGAATTGCGTCAGGATACCCGGCGGATTTTGGATATTTTGCTCAATCCACCGCCGATGGATGGGCATCGTTAATTGGTTTAGGATGAATAAACCGGCATTTATGAGTTGGGAGGCCCCGCTGATGGTGCAACGTTGGACTGATGAAATGTTGGATAAACAGGCGGAAGAAAACGCCCGCGCCTTTCGGGAGTTGCAGGAGCTTATGAGTCGTTTAGAACAGCAGGTCGCTGCCAATACCCAAGCGATTAACGAACTGCGAGAAGAGCAGGCTATGATGATGCAAAGAGAGTTTCAAGTAAATAATGATGTCGCATGGTGAGCAACGCCCAAAATCCTTTCAGGGAGAGAGGTTTGCTTAGATTATGTCCCCTGCGAACATTAGTAAAGTGAAACTCTCCACAAGGTATCCATCCAACTCTGATTCATAGCTTCATCTAGCAAGGTCGCTCCTGAATTTGTCATTCCCTAAAAACATCATTTATTCTTGTTTTGCCAAATATCATCTTTACCACCTTTTTCTTAACATTCAATCCCTCTGAGATAACGCAACTTTAGAATTTTTTAAGAATCAGATTCGTGCATCGAATTTATGCCTCCATTTAAGACGAACCATCACTTGGCATTGAGGTTTGTTTCTCCGGTTGATTTCTCAGTACCCCCCGGCGGTCAATCGGGCCTCAAATTCTGCCCAGGTCAGGTGTTGCTCCAAATAACGGATGTTCTGGGGATGGTAGGGGGCTTGGATGCGATCGACCCACAAAATTTCGGCAGTTGGGTCGAGCATTGGTACATCCGGGTCAAAAGCAGTCGGACGGGTCAGGGAACTGGTAAAGCCTTTGTAAATTAACAGTTCCGCCTCGCCCTGCTGGTCTCGCACGGTTAAGCGCAACACCTCGCGGGGGTGGGAACGGCTGTAGTTTTCCAAACGCTCTTGGGGAGTGGCCATCGCTTACGAAAGGGCTGTGCGCCCCTGTTTGGCTAACCGCACCAGCAGAAAATAGGCCAGACAAAAACCATACACAATCAAACCCACCATCCCCCAAAACCCCAAATCCGCCGGGGGTGTCCCCGGATGCAATAACTCCCGATAACCCCAAGGCGCTTCCAGCCACACCCGGCATTGGGCATCCGCCAGCAGGGCATTCATGGACTTCAACCCACACCCCAAAAAAGGCACCATCGCCACCGCTCCCAGCCCCGCCGCCCAGGTGACCACCCACCGCCAAAGATTCGTCACCCGCGCCAGCCAGCCCGGACGCTCCTCAATTTCCTCATTCACATCCAGCCAAAACCACAGGCTCACCGGCAGCAACACCTGCGCCACCAGGGAGGTCCAAAACCCCACCGGCAGGGCCGCAATCAGCAAATAGACCGTGATCATCAACAAACTCGCCACCTGCCAATAAATCCGCAACAGGGTGACAATCGCGCGCGCCCGTTGGCTCCACGCCCACACCAACAACCCCAGCGGCACCACCACATAAACCAGTACCGCCAGCCGGTAGTACATCCACACCAACGTCGTTAACCAGGTTGCCGACATGACCCTCACAGAACCGTATCTCTTAGTGTAAAGCAATTGCCCGCCTGTCCCCCTTGCCCACCCCACACGGTAATATTAAGGAGTGTAAACATTAAAAAAGTATAAAAAAGTTCCTTCAATGTCCGGTTATACGCTGCGGTGGCTGCGGGGGGTGGGGGAAGTGCCTGCCCAGCAGTGGAATGCGTTGGCGTTGCCCCTGGCGACCCCGTTTTTGGAGTGGGAGTGGCTCAACCATTTGGAATCCTCGGGCAGTGCCATGGCGGCGACCGGTTGGTTGCCCCACCATTTGACGCTCTGGCGAGGGAATACCCTGGTGGCGGCAGCCCCCCTGTACCTCAAAGGCCACAGTTACGGGGAGTTTGTCTTTGACCACCAATGGGCAGAGTTGGCCTATCGGGTGGGGGAACCCTACTACCCCAAGCTGGTGGGGATGACCCCCTTTACCCCGGCGGTGGGCTATCGGTTTTTGGCGGCCCCAGGGGAAACCGGCGTGAATGAACTTTTTTTAGAAGCCATTGACCAGTTTTGCCTGCAACAAGGGATTTCTAGTTGCCATTTTCTCTTTGTTGACCCCCAGTGGAGCGAGGATATGATTTCCCTGGGCTGCTACCGCTGGCTACATCACCATTACCTGTGGCAAAACCACGCCTACCGCTCGTTTGAGGATTATCTGGCCCATTTCAACGCCAACCAGCGGCGCAACATTAAGCGGGAACGCCAAGCGGTGCAAAAGGCGGGGCTACACATGCACATCTTCCAGGGGGCGGCCATCCCGGAACACTTTTTCAGTATGATGTATGACCTGTACAGCAATACCTGCGACCGGTTTCTCTGGGGGAGTAAATACCTCACCCGCCAATTTTTCTTGGGTCTCCAGCGGGACTACCGTCATCGGTTGCTTTTTAGTGTGGCCTGTACCGAACGGGGTGCCAGTGAACCGGTGGGCATGGCTTTTTGTGTGGTCAAAAACCAGCAATTGTACGGACGGTACTGGGGGAGTTGGCAAGAAGTAGATTGTCTCCATTTTGAAACCTGTTATTACACCCCGATTGCTTGGGCGATCGAACAGGGCGTGCAGACGTTTGACCCTGGCGCAGGGGGACGGCACAAGAAGCGGCGGGGTTTTTGGGCTACTCCCAATTTCAGCCTGCACCGGTTTTACACCCGGCGCCTGGCAGCCGTTTTGCCGGAATACATCCGCCAAACCAATGAGTACACCTGGCAGGAGATTCAGGCCATCAACGAAAACATTCCCCTCAAAATCGCACCCCCCCAGGTGCAGGTCGCCGGGATGACCCTTTCGCCGGGAGAAAAAAAGCAGGAATCGGAAGAGGTCTAGGGTTGAATGGCCAGCAATTCCACGTCGAAATACAGCGTGGCATTGGGGGGAATCACCCCACCGGCCCCCTGTGCCCCATACCCCAACTCCGGGGGAATTTCCAGCCGCCGTTTGCCGCCGACGCGCATGGTGGCCACCCCCTCATCCCAGCCTTTGATCACCTGCCCTACACCTACCCGGAAGCGAAAGGGTTGGTTGCGGTCGTAGGAGCTGTCGAATTGCCGCCCATCGGCCAGCCGCCCCACGTAGTGCACCACCGCGGTCTGGCCCCGCCGCGGACTGGCTCCCTTGCCCGGTTGTAGTTCCTGGTAGCGCAGTCCCGAAGGGGTGATGATCCAATCATCCAGGGTCGTGCTGGGTCGCGGCGTCCCTTCCTCTGGCGCTGCGGCAAAAGCGGGCGATGCCGCCGGCAGGGGTTCCGTCTGGGCCAGGGCAGGCGGGGTCTGGCGACTCTCGAGCACCCAAGCGCCCAACAGCACCAGCGCACTGAGGATAAATACGACTAAGCTGGCCAAAATCGCAGGCATATGTTCCATAACCGCCGCTAGGTTCCCGCCTTCCAACTGTTCATGTATTCCACTTGCGTCGGGGTGAGGGTATCAATTTCAATCCCCATCGCCTTGAGTTTCAAGCGCGCAATTTCCCGATCCAGTTTGGCCGGGACGGGATAAATGCCAGGGGCCAAGTCCCCTTTGTGCTTGACCAGGTATTCGCAGGCCAGGGCTTGGTTGGCAAAACTCATGTCCATCACGCTGGCCGGATGCCCCTCCGCCGCCGCCAAATTGATGAGCCGCCCCTCCCCCAGCACAATGAGCGCTTTGCCCGATTGGAGGCGATATTCCTGCACAAAAGGCCGCAACGGGATGACCTCCTGGCTCAATTCCGCCAGGGTTTTCAGGTCAATTTCAATGTCAAAATGCCCAGAATTGGCCAGGATTGCCCCGGATTTCATCAACTCAAAATGCTCTCGCCGAATCACATGCTTATTCCCCGTCACGGTGATAAACACATCGCCTACCTGGGCTGCCGCGTGCATGGGCGCCACCTGGAAGCCATCCATCGCCGCCTCCAAGGCCCGCACCGGATCGACTTCGGTGACGATCACCCGCGCCCCCAAACCCCGCGCCCGCAACGCCGTGCCTTTGCCGCACCAGCCATACCCAGCCACCACCACCGTTTTCCCGGCAATCAGGATATTGGTCGCCCGAATGATGCCATCTAAGGTGGATTGCCCCGTGCCATAGCGGTTGTCGAAAAAGTGTTTGGTATCGGCATCGTTGACGTTCACCGCCGGAAACGCCAGCACCCCGGCGGCCAACATCGCCCGCAGGCGCACCACCCCTGTCGTGGTCTCCTCCGTAGTGCCGATAATTTCCGGCACCTGGTGGGGACGTTCCTGCACCAGCGTCGCCACCACATCCCCACCGTCGTCAATGATCACCTGGGGATGGTGGTCCAAGGCCCGCCGCACATGGCGTTGGTAGGTCGCCGTGTCTTCCCCCTTGATGGCAAACACAGGAATCCCGTGGTCCACGACCAAACAAGCCGCCACGTCGTCTTGGGTTGATAGGGGATTGCTGGCAATCAGCAGGGCATCGGCGCCGCCTGCTTGCAAGGTCAACGCCAAATTGGCCGTCTCGGTCGTCACATGGCAGCAGGCCACCAACCGGATACCCTGAAGGGGTTTTTCTGCCGCAAACCGCTCCCGAATCTGCGCCAACACCGGCATCTCCCGGCTGGCCCAAGCAATGCGCTGGCGACCCAGGGGCGCCAAACCCAAATCCTTCACATCACAGTCCACACGGGCAGTCGTCGCCGTCATACCGTACCGCTCCAAATGTCACCTGGCAGTGGCCCAGTCAGCCATGCGCCTTTCTAAGGTACACCAAAGTGACCCCGGTTGGGTTAGGATGGGCTTGGAAAAGCCAGCAATTCCCCATGATGCAGCGGCACAGCCGTATTTACATTGCCGGTCACCGGGGTTTGGTCGGGTCTGCCATCCACCGGGAACTGCAACGGCAGGGGTACACCCAAATCTTGACCGTCTCCCGCGCGGAACTGGATTTGCGCGATAGCCAGGCGGTGGGGCAATGGTTTGAACGGCAGCAACCGGAATATGTGTTTTTAGCGGCGGCCAAAGTGGGGGGTATTTTAGCCAATAGCAGTTATCCGGTGGATTTTCTCCAGGATAATTTGCAGATTCAAACCAATCTCATTCAGCACAGCTATCGCACCGGCGTCAAAAAACTTTTGTTTCTCGGTTCTTCCTGTATCTATCCCAAATTTGCCCCGCAACCCATCAAAGAAGAATATCTGTTGACCGGCCCTTTGGAACCCACCAATCAGTGGTACGCCGTTGCCAAAATTGCCGGGATCAAACTCTGTCAAGCCTATCGGCAGCAATACGGTTGGTCAGCCATCTGTGTCATGCCGACCAACGTGTACGGCCCAGGGGATCATTTCGACCTGCACAATGCCCATGTGTTGCCCGCCCTGATCCGCAAATTTCACGAGGCCAAAATCCACCAGCACCCCCAGGTCACCATCTGGGGCACAGGCACACCCCGGCGAGAATTTTTATACGTGGAAGATTTGGCCGCCGCCTGTGTTTTTCTCATGCAAAATTACGATGAACCAGAAATTATTAATGTGGGGACGGGCGAGGATTTAACCATTAGCGAACTGGCCCACCTCATTTGCCAGATCACCGGCTACAGGGGGGAAATTGTCTATGACCCCAGCAAGCCCGATGGCACCCCCCGCAAACTCTTAGACGTTTCGCGCATTCACCGCCTGGGCTGGCAAGCCCAAACCCCTTTACCCCTGGGAATTGAAAAAACCTACGCCTGGTATGTGACCCATGCCCAAGGGAATCCGTAAAGCCGACCTGCCGACAAAAATCTGCCCGGTCTGTGGCCGCCCTTTTACCTGGCGCAAAAAATGGGCCGACTGCTGGGCCCAGGTGAAATACTGCTCGGAACGGTGTCGCCGTCGCCGTCAATCGGCCAATTCCTGACCGGTGAGGCGCAAAAACACATCCTCCAAATTGGCCTGGCGGCGGCTCAAGCGGGTACTGGGCAGCGCCTGCAATGCTTGCCACAAGGGCGCCTCATGGGCAGGCAAACTGACCACAAACCCCTGTCCCAACGGTCGCCACCACACCCCTGCCGCTTCTGCCAACCGTTGCACCGCCTCCTGCGCCACCCCCTCAATTTCTGCCACTTCCGCCCCAATAATCCGCCGAATCAAATCCGCCGGTGTCCCCTGGTCCACAACCACCCCTTTTTGCAACAGCAACAGCCGATCCGATAGCCGCTGCGCTTCATCCATGTAATGGGTCGTCAATAAAACACTACAGCCGGTTTGTTTTAACAGGGCAATGCTGCGCCAAAACTCCTGACGGGCATCTGGGTCTAGCCCCGTCGTGGGTTCATCAAGAAAGACAATTTTGGGATGATGCACCAACGCCCGCGCCAAGACCAAACGCCGCTTTAGTCCGCCTGAGAGCACATCCACCCGTTGGTGGGCATAGGCCGTCAAGCCCGCCTGGTCCAACAATTCCCACGCCCGCCGCCGGGCTGGTTTTCCCGTAATTTGGTAATGGTGGGCAAAAAACACCAAATTTTCTAGCACGGTAAAGTCTGGGTCCAGGTTATTTTCCTGGGTCACCACCCCCAAGCTGCGGCGGGCCTCCCGTCCTTGCCGATGGACATTGTAGGGGCCGATGTGAACCAACCCGCGACTGGGAATTACCCCCCCATAGAGCATCCCAAAGGTCGTGGTTTTGCCGGCGCCATTGGGGCCAAGCAGTCCCAAAATTTCTCCCGGTTGTAGGTGCAAATTCACCCCCTGCACCACCGCGCGTTCGCCGTAGTATTTCCACAAATCCTCAGCGACCAATTCCATGCGGGATACCCCCCTGAACCACCATAGCCATCTTAGACCTCAGCAGAACGATAATAACTCTGCAAACCATAAGTACCAAAACACCCTACGTGCTGAACAAAATGCTGCAGAACCAAGTGCTGGGGTAGTGCCTCCTCTCTAGAACACACAAAGAGCGCCGGTGTCATGGCTAATCACATTTACGCGCAAACCGCAGGCAATTAAAATAAAATTCTTTGCTCTGATGGGGGTAATAGGCCAGGGCAAACACAGCGCTGCGCCCAAAGCGATTCCCAAAGCAATCATCCACCCAATTTTGACCCCTAGTTCCCTTGCCGTGACATGGTTTCTTTGGCATATCACTCCCCTGCAAGCGTGAGCAATTTTCCCACGTCGGCCATCCCATCACCCCACCGGCTACGTCAACGCTTCATAATGTAAAGATAGGAAGTTTCTTTAGCCACGGCGCCATGAAAATTCTGCATTTTCCGTTGGGGTCGTTGCATTTGGGGCTGCCTTTGACCCAGGTACAAAAAGTGATTCCCTATCCCCAAATTTTTAGCAGCGGCCAAAAACCGATTGGCTTGGCGCATTTTGAAGACCAAGAGGTGGTGGTGATTGACCTGCATCGGCATTTATTCGGCCAGCCCAGCCCGACGCCTGCTACCCATTTAATCGTGGTCACCGGCGGAGACGACCTCTACGGCCTTCCCTGCGCCGGGATGCCCGCTTTGGTGGAGATTGCCCCGGAGCACATGCGGCAGATTCCCCCCACCTACCGCCAGGCGGATACCCTCGGTCTGGCCAGCCATGTGGCACGTCTGCACAATAATACAATGACCCTGTTTTTGCTGGATGCCCAACGGCTGGGTTCCCTGTGTACCCCCTCACCTGCGTTATGATCGAGCGAGCTACGAATTGAGTGACTATGGCTAAGCCCACGCCGCCGGTGCATTTGCCCCGCACCAGTGAATCGGAAAAACTCAAGCGCATCCGTCACACGGCCTCCCATGTGATGGCTATGGCCGTCCAAAAATTATTTCCCAAGGCGAAGGTGACCCTGGGTCCGTGGATCGAGGATGGGTTTTATTACGACTTTGACCATCCCGAACCGTTTACGGAAGCGGACCTGAAGGCGATTTACAAAGAAATGGTAAACATTATCAAGCGCAAATTGCCGGTGATTCGCGAGGAAGTCACCCGCGAGGAAGCCATGCGACGGATTCAGGCCTTGAATGAACCCTACAAGTTGGAAATCTTAGCCGGAATTCAAGAACCCATTACGATTTATCATTTGGGGGACGAGTGGTGGGATTTGTGCGCCGGCCCGCATCTGGAGAATGTGGGAGAACTCAACCCGGATGCGATTGCCCTAGAAAGTGTGGCGGGGGCCTACTGGCGGGGGGACGAACGCAATCCCATGTTGCAGCGGATTTATGGCACGGCCTGGGAAACGCCAGAGCAATTACAGGCCTATTTGCACCAAAAACAGGAGGCGCTGCGGCGGGATCACCGGCGGTTGGGGCAGGAATTGGATTTATTTAGCATTCAGGAGCAGGCCGGGGGCGGCTTGGTGTTTTGGCATCCCAAGGGGGCGCGGATGCGTTTGTTGATTGAGAATTATTGGCGGGAGGCGCATTTACGGGCAGGGTATGAGTTGCTTTATACCCCCCATTTAGCCCATTTGGATCTGTGGCAAACCTCGGGCCATTTGGATTTTTATCGGGAGAGTATGTTTGAGGCCATCGCGGTCGAATCGCAGGCCTATCAACTCAAACCGATGAATTGCCCTTTTCATGTGTTGACCTATCAAACTCGTTTGCACTCCTATCGAGAACTGCCGATTCGCTATGCGGAATTGGGCACGGTATATCGCTATGAACGCTCCGGTACGTTGCATGGGCTGATGCGGGTGCGGGGGTTTACCCAGGATGATGCGCATATCTTTTGTTTGCCGGAGCAGGTGGCGACAGAAATTTTAGGGGTGTTGCATCTGACGGAGCAAATTCTTTCGGATTTTGGGTTCCGGGATTACGAGGTGCATCTCTCCACGCGTCCCGATAAATATGTGGGGGATGACCAGGTGTGGGAATTGGCGACGCAGGCGTTAAAAGATGCGCTGCAAACCAAGGGTTGGGACTACCAAGAAGATGTGGGGGGCGGTGCGTTTTATGGCCCCAAAATTGATCTGAAAATTCGCGATGCTATTGGGCGTTTGTGGCAATGTTCGACGATTCAGGTGGATTTTAATTTGCCGCAACGGTTTGGCCTGGAATATGTGGCCGCCGATGGGAGCCGCCAGGTGCCTATTATGATTCACCGGGCTATTTTTGGTTCCTTAGAGCGTTTTTTTGGCATTTTAATCGAGAACTATGCGGGGGATTTTCCCCTGTGGTTGGCGCCGGTGCAACTGCGCTTTTTACCGGTTGGGGAACAGTATCTTGGCTATGCCCAGTCCCTGGCGAGCGATTGGCAAAAATTGGGGTTGCGGGTGGAAGTGGATACCTCCGGCGAACGTTTGGGGAAATTGATTCGCAACGCCGAGACGGCCAAAATTCCGGTGATGGCGATTGTGGGGGCAAAAGAAGTAGCCAACCAAACCCTGAGTGTGCGGACACGGCATGGGGGCGATTTGGGCAGTTTACCGGTGGCGGAAGTGCAAGCGCGTCTGCAACAAGCGGTGCAACAACGGCAGGATTTTTAGTGCGGCAGCGGCTGATGACATCTTCTTTGTCTTGTTTGTCTTGCGCTCCTATTGGAGATGGAAATAGAAGCCCTATAGGAACGGTGCCGGCAGCTCATTGCCCTCAGTACCCGTTGCGTCATTCTTGGGGATTGCTATCCGGGAAATGGGCATGAGTAACCAAGCAAATAAAACCCATTCTGTATGCCTGGAATTGTTGATTGGCCATCAATGAAAAGATGCTTAATTGATGATCTGGGCCATCATGCGCTCTGCCTGGTGCCAGTAGGAACCGCCAAACAAATGAAAGTGGTTGAGGATGTGGTAAAGGTTGTAAATGATTTTCCGTTGGGCATAGCCAGGGTCTAACGGCCATTCCGATTGATAGCCTTGGTAAAATTCCGGCGGAAATCCTCCAAATAATTCGCTCATGGCCAAGTCCACTTCGTGATGACCGTAGTAAACCGCAGGGTCAAAAATTACCGGTTCTCCCGCCTGCGTAAAAGCGGCATTCCCCGACCACAAATCCCCATGCACCAAAACGGGTGTGACCGCAGGGCGATGCAAAAGTTCTCGTACCCGCTGCAAGAGCCGTTCCTGCTGCGCAAAAACTGCCCCACGTCGCCGGGCCAACTGCAATTGATACCCCAAACGATGGGTACAAAAAAAGTCTGCCCAGTCCGCAGTAGGTGTGTTTTTTTGGGGGGTGGCGCCAATGTAATTATCCCGCTCCCAGCCAAAGTGTGAGCCGATACTGCGGCGGTGCATTTGGGCGAGTTGTTGCCCCATCTGGTACCAATTGCCCCGGTGCACAAGGGGTAAATACTCCAAAATGAGATAGGCTTGGCTGCCCACGACTCCCCAGCCGACAACCTGGGGAATTTTGATGGCCCGACTGGCCGCTAATGCCTGCAACCCCAGGGCCTCAGCGGTAAATAAATCCAGTTTGGACTCCCGATTGATTTTGATAAAAAAAGTGCGTGTCCCATCTGTCAGGATTTGATTGTCGTGAATGCAACCACCCCCCCGACTGCCCTGTGGTGTACCGGCAAACGGACTGCCTGTAATTTCAGAAATTTTCCGGTTAAGTTCCTGCCAAAAATTCATGTCCGGCTCTGTAATTGCTGCAGCAATTGCTGGGTTGTGGCGCCGGGATTTTCTGCTTCCATAATGGCGCGTACCACCGCAATCCGTTGTGCTCCGGCGGCCAAGACCTCAGCGCAATTGTGCACATCAATCCCCCCAATGGCAAACCAAGGTTTGGGCCAAGTCCGCGCGACATGGGCCAGGTAATCCCAGCCTGTGGGGGGTTTCCCGGCTTTGGTGGGGGTGGCATACACAGGGCCAGCACCCACATAATCGGCCCCGCCCTGGATGGCACGCGCCAATTCCTGGGGGTTGGTCGTCGAACAGCCGATAAGCCGCTGGGGCCCCAACAATTGACGCGCCACAGAAAGCGGCATATCCTGCTGCCCTAAATGCACCCCATCGGCGTCAACCGCCAGCGCCACATCCACCCGGTCATTGACAATAAATAACGCCTGGTATTTACGACATAAAGCACACAACTTTTGGGCGATTTCGTAACGGTTGGCATCGGTCTGTTCCTTATCCCGGTATTGCACCAGGGTCAGCCCCGCCTTTAAGGCCGCCTCCACCGTGGCCAATAAATGCGCACAGGGCGAAGTAATCAAATACAAATAGGCCTGGTTTAACTTTTGCCGACGGGGATGGGGGCTAAGTTCACTTTCCAATTGGTAAATCTGATAACGCAGTTGTTTCATGGCCGCGGCAAAATCCCCATCCACCAATTTCCCGTATTCTTCGAGCACCCGTAGGGCCTCTTGGATGCGGCAAAAGTTGGCCTGTAAGAGGGCGGAAATATCGGTGCGCTGCGTTTCTTGGGGATGGCTCAATGAGGTTCCCACATCCCCGGCCGTATATCGGGCGGCGCGAAATTCGGGGCGATGCCAACGTGCCAGTTCTTGCCGATAATGCTTGCACAATTCCGCCGTGCGGGCGTGATCTAAACCCAACCGACACCATTCTTCCACGACCCGCAATCCTTCCCGAGCGCGGTCCAAATTGGCATCCAAAATGCGATGGATTTTGGCTAAATCCTCCATGAATGCCTCACCGGGTGTGTACCTCCACCACCTCCCCGATTTTAGCACCCAAAATCTGGGCGGCATGCCCCTGGTGACAGGCGATTTCCACGTAGCCATGACTCCCCGGCACGGCAACCAAATGCCCCACCGGCACGGCGCCGTAATGCGTGTCTGCGGGGATGGTGACTCCTGTACACACCACCTGCCGGATGCCCTCTGGCGCCAGGACATCGGTGGGAATGGTGCTAATGAGATTGCCAAACTGGTCAATGTACTGAATATGGCCGCGCCAACCCGTGGGGGTCCTCTGGGGAGCCGCTACCGGGCAGGTCGTCAGGGTGGCCGGGTCGAGGGGAGGGCCAAGAGCCGCCAAGGGCACCCCCCGGCTGAGGTGCGCCGCCACTGGCGCAAAGATGTCCCGCCCGTGAAAGGTCTGGCTGGGGGTCGGGCTGCGCCAATAGGCGGGGTTTTGGAGCTGCACCACCGCCTGCATGTGCGGGAATAGGGGCTGCAACACGCCGTTATCCGGCCCCACTGCGAAACCTGCCGGAGTTTGCAGGGCAATCGGTCGCCGGGCGCTCCCCACCCCTGGGTCCACAACGACAACGTAGATGGTGCCCGCCGGAAAATAGGGCAGGGCCTGGCTGAGGACAAACTGCGCCGCCGTCACCGTGTAGGGAGGAATGGCATGACTCAGGTCCACCAGGCTCGCCTGCGGCTGAATGCTCAGGATCACCCCTTTCAGCACGCCCACGTAGTGGTCCTGGAGGCCAAAATCGGTGAGCAACACAATCGGGGACACGGCATACACCCGCAAAGGCTACCAAAGTTAAACTCATTGTGGCAAAAGCGGTGCCGGGAGGGTGTTAAGATACAAACGTTCATATTCGGTTTTCTACCTATGCTGGCCCTAAAATACAGTGTTTATGCCACCATTGCCTTTTTTGTGCTCCTGTTTGTGTTTGGCCTGCTGTCTTCTGACCCGGCGCGCAACCCCAAACGCCGCGATTTGGAATAGGTGATGCTATCCCCCTGGGGGTGGTGTGAGGTTCTCTGTGCATGCCCTGTGTTGCCCCTCTGTTGCCGGGAATGACGGTTCCGGCGGCTGTACTCCAGGATGTTCGTTCTGCTTCTTGTCAGGACATTGACGATACGTCTTTGTCCGCCGGGGAAGGGTTGGCCCAGGCGGTTGACCTCCCAGGGCGGGTGGAGGTAACGGCGGACCGGCAAACCTTTAATGAGCAAACCCAGGTGTTTACGGCCACGGGGAATGCGGTGTTGCGCTACCGGGGGGCGGTGCTGACGGCGGAGGAAATTGAGGTCAATCTGATCACCCGCCGGGCGACGGCGACGGGGAAGGAAGTGGTTTTGACCCGCGGGGATCAGGTCCTCCGGGGCCAGCGTTTGGAATACGACCTGGCGGCAGAAAGCGGCGTTTTTTACCAGGTGCAGGGGGTGGTGCGGCTGCAAGCGGCGGAACGGGATGCCAATTTGGACAATGCCCCCCTGCTGGTTACACCGGGGAAGCTGCCCCAGGCAGGGCTAGCCCCAACGGCGGTCGAACGTCCGGGGCAAGGATTGCAGCGATTTAGCGCCGATGAACTCACGTTTGATGCCCAAGGGGGCGGCACGGCCACCGATTTCCGCCTCACCAACGACCCCTTTGACCCGCCGGAGTTGGAGTTTCAGGCCCGGCGGGCGACCCTTACCCGCCTGCCCAACGGCGACCGGGAGATTCGCGCCCAAGGGGGGCAGTTGGCCTTTGACCGGCGCGTGGCGATTCCGCTGTTGCGCGACCGGGTGGTGATTTCCCGGCGTAGGCGTGACCCGCTCCCCTTGGAACTGGGCTATGACCAGGAGGATTTGGGCGGGCTATTTCTCAGCCGCACGTTCGATGTGGTGGACGAGCGCGACGTAACCTGGCAAATCGCCCCCATCTGGCTAGTGCAACGCACACTGGTGCAGGGATTTGCGCCGGTGGGGAATAATCTGGGGTTGCGCTCCCGGTTGGTGGCGGATGTGACGCGGGATACCACGCTGAAACTGGATACGTTGCTGACCCGGTTGGATTTTTTGGATACCGACCAACGCTTGCGTGCCCGTGTGCGGCTGGAACATCGCTGGTGGCCGCAACACAGTGTGGTGGCGGATGTGGTCTATCGACAACGGGTATTCAACGGTTCGCTCGGCTTGGAAAATGTGCCGTTTGGGGCCGGGATAGCGCTGGGCTCGACGGAACCCATTCCCTTGAACCAGACGAAAACCACCCAGTTTCAATATCTGGTCAGTGGCCGATTTTTTGAAAGTAGTGGGACGACACCGCAAAAACAGATTGAACGTTTACGTTTGGGCCGTTTTCAAGTGGCCGGACTGCTCAGCCACAGTATTCTCCTCTGGCAAGGGAAGGCGTTACCGCCCACAGCCACCCAAGGCTTACGCTTCAGTCCTGTACCGCTTACGCCCTATTTGAGCCTCAATCTCAGTCTCGCCAGTACAAATAACTTCTACACCAATGGCGCTACCCAAATTGTCCTAGGGGGTAGTGTGGGCTTGAGTGGTCAGTTTGGCAATTTTGCCAAAAATTTTGGGGATTACACGGCGATTAGTGTTACTTATGCGCCGGGTTTTGTGTTATCCGGGCTATCTCCTTTTTTCTTTGACCGCCGCGTGGACCAACAGGTGTTGTTTTTGGGGATGGCGCAGCAACTTTTTGGCCCTTTGCGGGCAACGGCGAGTATTGCCCTCCGTTTGGACCGGGGCGAAGCCAAAATTATCGATGCAACCTACGGTTTGGAATACAGCCGTCGCACCTATGGCATATCCGTATTTTTTAACCCTGAACGGTCTGCCGGTGGCCTGCTGTTCCGGTTGAATGAATTTAATTGGACGGGCAATCCTGAACCGTTTCTCGAACGGGAGCAAATTACGCCGCGCCTGGAGGTTCCGTAATGTTTTGACGTTGCGGTGGATGTTGCTCCAGCCTAGACACGGAAACCGTCTAGGGGCGTCTTAACAACGCCTTTGCGCAGGAGATTCGGCCCCAGGTCGGTTGATCGCCGGGGAAACCACCACTTCCCCATACAGGTCGTAAACGTCGGCTTGGGTAATTTTGACCGGCACAATGGTTCCCAAGGCGGCCGGCCCGGAGACATACACCTGACCGTCCACCTCAGGGGAAAAGCGGGCAGAACGACCAATTTTGCGTCCGGTTTGGGGATGTTCCTGCTCGATGAGGACGTCCACCACCCGGCCTACGTATTGTTGATGTTTGGCCCAGGAAATCGGCTGTTGTTTCTGCATCAATTGTTTTTGACGGCGGCGTTTGACGGCTTCGCTGACCTGGCCGGGCAGGGTGGCTGCTGGAGTGCCCGCTTCCGCAGAAAAGGTAAAGACGCCCACATGGTCAAACTGATGCCGTTCTACAAAAGCGCATAAATGGCGAAAATGCGCCGCCGTTTCCCCCGGAAACCCCACGATAAAGGTGGTGCGAATCACAGCATCGGGCAGGAGTTCCCGGATGCGCTCCAACAGGCGGTCATGCAGGTCCTGCTGCCAAGGCCGGTTCATCGCCCGCAAAATCTCCGGGTGGGAATGTTGCAAAGGCAGGTCAATGTAGGGCAATACATTGGGCACATCCCGAAAGGCGCGCAGCACCTCCGGGGTCAAGCCGGTGGGATAACTGTAATGCACCCGTATCCAGGGTATGGGCACGTCGCCCAAGGCATAGAGTAAGTCGGCCAACCGGGGTTTGCCGTACACATCCAACCCGTAGTTGGTGGTGATTTGGGAAATCAAAATCAATTCCTGCACCCCTTGGTCCGCCAATTCCTGGGCTTCGGCCACGATGGACTCAATGGTGCGGGAACGCTGGTTGCCCCGCAGATGGGGAATGATGCAAAAGGAACAGCGATAGTCACAGCCTTCGGCCACCCGCACGTAGGCCACCGGCGCACAGGTGGTGCGGTAGCGGGGTACGGTCTCGTCGGCAAGGTAGGTGGGTTGGGCGGTCACCCGCAGGACTTTTTCCCCCTGTTCCACCTGATGGAGCACCTGGACAATGTGCTGATAATCCCCCGTGCCCACCACCGCCACCGCTTCGGGAATGGCCGCCAATAATTCCTCCCGAAATTGCTGCGCCAAACAGCCGGTAATCACAATTTTTTTGTCCGCTTCCGCCAGTTCCACCAGGGTCTGCACCGATTCGCGGCGGGCGGCTTCGATAAAACTACAGGTATTGACAATGACGTAATCAGCCTGGGTCGGGTCACTGCCTATTTGATAGCCCGCCGCCGCCAACAGACCCAGCATATGTTCCGTATCAATGCGGTTTTTTTCGCAGCCTAGGTGGGCAAACGCCACTTTGGGACGGGCAGCAGCCAGGGTCATGGGCGGGGGATAGCAAAAAAACAGCACCTTATACTATAGCAATTGCAAGCGGGGTTGCCCGGCCTACCCCAGCCCCAACAGCGCCTGCACCATCTCGCCCGGTTCCAGGGGTTCGGGTTCCGGTTCGCCCTCTTTCGGCGGTTGGGCAGCCAAATAAATCAACCGGTCCCCCGGCTGGTAGGCCATATCCGCCGTGACCACTTCCAAAAAGTGATGCCGTTGCCGCACCAGGGGCAAAACGTCCGGGCCATCCAAAGGCAGCGGCGTGTCTCCCAGGCGGGTTTCGGCCAAGCGCACCTGCCCCCGCTCCAGGGCTTCATTCCAGTCGCGCAGCACCAGGCGGGGATGAAAGGCGCACCGCACCTGGCTGTGGTTGATGCGGTGTTCGTCCTGCACCAAAGCCAGCACGCGCGGGGGATAAAACTCCTCGGCCACCCGTTGCGCCAACACCAAATTCACCTCCGTATTTTTGGTCAAGGCCAGAAACGTGCCCATGTGGGCCACCCCCGCCTCGGCCAGCACCTCCGGGTCCAGGGCACTGCCCGGAATCGCCCGCAAATTTTCCCGCTCGGCCGCCCGGCAGTCCTCCCGGTTGGTATCAATGAGCACCACCGGCTCCCCATGTTCCTGGAACAGCCGCGCCAGCAACCGCCCCAGGGGATTGCTGCCGACAATCACCGCCCCGTTGACCTCCTCCGAGCGCACCCCCAACAGCCGCGCCATCGGTTGCGCCGTCACCCCCGGCACCACCACCGTCAGAATAATCGTCAAAAACACCAGCCCCTTGACCGAATCCCCCCCGTTGAGGCCGCGGGCGGTCAACACAATCGAAAACAGGGAGGCCACCGATGCCGACACAATCCCCCGGGGCGCAATCCAGGCCAAAAACAGCTTTTGCCGCCAGTTCAGGTCACTATTCCAGGTCGAAGCCAGAATGTTGAGCGGGCGCACCACCAACATCAGCGCCAGCACCGTCCACAACCCCCCCCAGCCCAACATGCCCAAACTCGCCAACGACAAATCCGCCGCCAGCAGAATAAACAACAACGACACCGCCAAAGTCGTCAACTGCCCCTTAAACCGCCGCAATAACCGCTGCTCCGGCGCCGTCAACTGCAGTACAATCCCCGCCACCGCCGCCGCCATCAATCCCGATTCGCTTTGCACCCACTGCGCCAACCCATACAGCCCCCACAACCCCGCCAGCACCGCCAAATTCTTCAAATCCTGGCTTGGCACCGTCTCCTTGCGAAACAGCCAACTCAGCAACCAGCCGCCTGCCGCCCCAATCGCTATCCCAATCCCCAGACGCATCCCCAACCCCAGCACAATCTCCGTCCAGCCCGTATCCCCCGTCAAGACGATATTCAGCACCACCACCGCCAAAATCGCCCCCACCGGGTCAATCAACACCCCCTCCCCCTCCAACAGGGCGCTCAACTTGCGGTCCACCTTCACCTGCCGCAACAACGGCCCAATCACCGTCGGCCCGGTTACCGTCACCAACGCCCCGTACAAAAACGCCAGCGGCCAGGGAAACTCCCCCAAAACATGCGCCGCCACCCCACCCCCTACCAACGTAATCAG
>NZ_JBRCEP010000072.1:0-25774 GCF_053491055.1 Gloeomargarita sp. | reverse complement strand
GCACGTTTGGGCTGTCGCACCCTGCTGTTGACTTTGAATTTAGACCGGATTGCCTGGCAACCCTGTAACCCGGCGGTGGGAGGACCGGCCAAGTCCCAGTTGGTGCATGAGGTGGATGCCTTAGGGGGCGAAATTGGCAAGCTGACCGACCGCACCTATTTGCAAAAACGGTTGCTCAACCATTCGCGGGGGCCGGCGGTGTGGGCGTTGCGGGCGCAGACGGATAAACGGGAATACAGCCGCTTGATGCGCCACGTAGTGGAAAACCAGCCCAATTTGTGGCTGCGCGAGGGCATGGTGACGGATTTGCTTCTGGGGCGGAATGACGAAGTAATCGGGGTGCGTACCTATTTCGGGGTGAATTTCGGCGCGCAGGCGGTGATTCTCACGACCGGGACGTTTTTGGGCGGGCGGATTTGGGTGGGAAATCAATCCATGCCTGCGGGCCGGGCGGGGGAATTTGCGGCTGAAGGGTTGACGGCCAACCTAAAGCGATTGGGGTTTGAGGTGGGGCGCTTGAAGACGGGCACGCCGGCGCGAGTGGACAAACGCACAGTAGATACCACCCATTTGGAGCCGCAACCGGGGGATGAGGTGGTGCGGTGGTTTAGCTTTGACCCGGAAGTGTGGCAGGAGCGGGAACAATGGCCCTGTTATCTTACCCGCACCACCAGCGAAACCCATCGTTTGATTCGGGAGAATTTGCATCTTTCGCCGGTGTATGGGGGCTGGGTGGATGCCAAAGGCCCCCGCTATTGCCCCAGTATTGAGGATAAGATTGTGCGGTTTGCGGATAAGGAATCCCACCAAATTTTTCTGGAACCGGAGGGGCGGGATGTCCCGGAACTGTACGTGCAGGGGTTCTCGACGGGTTTGCCGGAAGCGCTGCAACTGGCTTTGTTGCGCACGTTGCCGGGGTTGGAGCGCTGTGTCATGCTGCGACCGGCCTATGCGGTGGAGTACGATTACTTGCCTGCGACCCAATGTCATCCAACCCTGATGACCAAAAAAATTCAGGGGTTATTTTGTGCGGGGCAAATTAATGGCACGACGGGGTACGAAGAGGCGGCGGCCCAGGGCATTGTGGCAGGGATCAATGCGGCGCGGTTTGTGGCGCAAAAGGAATTGATTGTCTTTCCCCGCGAGCAAAGTTACATTGGCACGCTGATTGATGACCTGTGTACGCGGGATTTGCGGGAGCCGTACCGGATGCTCACGTCCCGCTCGGAATACCGTTTGCATTTGCGTTCGGATAATGCGGATGAGCGCTTAACGCCCTTGGGCCGGGAAATTGGTCTGATTGACGACCGGCGCTGGGCGCTTTATCAGGAAAAACAGCGGCAGATTGCGGCGGAACAGGAGCGGTTGCGCCAGATTCGTATCAAACCCCATGACCCGCTGGTGGCGCAATTGCAGGCGATGGGGGAACCGGTGCGCACGGCGGTAACCCTGGCGGAATTGCTCACCCGTCCGGGGATACACTACGAGCATTTGCAGGATTGGGGGTTAGGGGCGCCTGGGCTCGAACGTTCGGTGTGGGAAAGTGTCGAGATTCGTTTGAAGTATGCGGGTTATTTGCAGCGGCAGAGTCAGCAGATCGAGCAGGCGCAAAAATATAGCCAGCGGCGTTTACCGCCGGATATTGACTACCATCGCATTACTACGCTATCTATGGAAGCGCGGGAGAAATTGGCCCACGTTCGCCCCCTCACCCTTGGTCAAGCTGCCCGTATTGGTGGTGTCAATCCCGCGGACATTCACGCTTTGATCATCTATCTGCAATTACATCACCGGATGTCGGCATGAACGATTCTCTGCCTGATGCTGAGTGGGTGGCCGAGGCGGAAGCCGTCGTGGATGAGATGTTTGACCGTCTGGCGGAGCCGCTGCCCCCGCGGTGTTTGCCCCCGGCGGGTCAGCCCTTGGCTTTGCGCCAGCCGCTGACCAGCACGATGGTGGTTGTGGCCTGCAACCCGTTGCCGCCTGCCGACCCGGAGCAGATTTTAACGGCGGCTTTTGTGGATGTGCCGGCGCAACGGTCCACGCCCTGGTGGGTCTGGCTGGGGTTGGGGCTGGTGGTGATGTTGGCGACGTGGTATGGGCGACAGCAATGGCAAGCGGCGCGCACCCCTACCCCCCCGCCACCGGCGCATCAGGAATTTATTACCTATCTGGAGCGGGCATTGACCCGGATTCCGGTTGCACCTACCCCTGCGGTGACGGCGGCGAAAACCCCGGCGCCTGCAGTAGCTGCCCTACCCCCACCCCCGCCGGTGACGGTGATGCCTGTGCCGCCAGCGCCGGTGCGGCAAGCACCTGTTCCCCTGCCCGTGCCCTCGCCAGCAACGTCAAAGGTGACTCCTACGACGCCCGTGGCGACCCTGATTGGCCTTTTGGAGATGGGCGCGGGTTCGGTTGCCCTGTTTCAGGTCGGGGAGACCACCCAGCAGGTGGCCGTGGGGAGTCAGGTGGGGCAAAGTGGCTGGTATCTCCAGGCGGTGCGGGCGCAGGAGGTGGTGCTCAGTCGGGGCGGCCAAACCCGCACCCTGCTGGTCGGGCAAGGGATTGGCGATGAACCGCAGTAACATGAGTGCCGGCGGCAAGGAGTGGCTATGAATGAGTGGTGGCAACAGCTCCATGATGTGGTGGTCGCAACGCTCCGCGAGTGGGAAGCCGCCTGTCAGGACTGGTCAGAACAGTTGGCAGCCTGGGACGCCCAACTCGACCAAACCCTCTGGGAATGGGAAGCTCCCCTGGCGGAAACAGCAGCCTGGGTGGAAGGTGCGCTCATTGCTTTGCTGCAACCCCTGGCCCAGACCCTCGACCCGCTGGTGATGGACCAGCCCGCCTGTGTCGGCTGCAAACACTACCACGGTCAGGTGTACAACGGCCAAATTTTTGTCTGTGCCATGCACCCCTACGGCGTGGGGTCAGAGACCTGCCCCGACTGGGAAGCCCTGTGGTCTTAGCGGGATCATGGCACGTGCTGCCATTGCCGACGCCTGTGCTCTGTCACGACGCGCTTATCCCTGCGGACGGATGAGCAAGGCAGTCAGTTTGTCCCGATCCCCGATGAATTCCACCCCCCGTTGGTTGGCTTCCAGATGGCGCAGGATTTTGTAGATCGTTTCGATTTCCGCCGGTGCTTGAACCGCTTGCGCTAATTCTTCGAGGGTGAGTCCGTGGGGATGCTCCCGCAGGGTTTTCAGCAAGCGGCGTTGCAGTTGCAAAATGGCACTGGCGGCTTTTTTGCCCGCTTCTACCCCCGGCTGATGGTAGGCATTGACGTTGATAAGCGAAGCATACAAACCCACCGCCCGTTCGTACAGGGCAATCAAGGCGGCCACGGTTTTGGGGGTGACGTCCCGCAGGGTAATGGTGATGGATTCGCGACCGTTTTCATACAGGGCCTGCCGGGTGCCCTGCAAAAAGCCAAAGAGATAATCGCCGGTGGTAATCCCCGGTTCGATTTCCCAATCCTCGCCGTCTCGGTCCTTGAGCACCTCGATAAACGTGACAAAAAAGTTATTTAATCCCTCGCGCAATTGCTGCACGTAGGCGTGTTGGTCGGTGGAACCTTTGTTGCCATAGACCGTGATGCCTTGGTGGACAACCCGGCCATCCAAATCCTTTTCCTTGCCCAGGGATTCCATGACCAACTGTTGCAAATAGCGGCTCAGCAGACTCAGGCTGTCTTTGTAGGGCAGGATGACCATGTCTTTGCGCCCGTGCCCCTGGCCTGCCGCATACCAGGCCAAGGCCAAAAGCGCTGCCGGATTTTGCCGCACTTCGGCGATGCGGGTGGCCTGGTCCATCTCCCGTGCCCCCCGCAACATCTCCCGGATGGGAATCCCCTGCAAGGCCGCCGGTACCAGCCCCACCGTCCCCAATTCCGAGGTGCGCCCCCCCACCCAGTCAAACATGGGGAAACGGGCCAGCCACCGCTCCTGTTGCGCCGTTTGGTCCAACTCGCTGCCGGGCATGGTCACCGCCACCGCCTGGGGGGCAAACAACCAGTCCCGCTGACGAAACACCCGCTGCAGTTCCCGCATCCCGTTGCGGGGTTCGGGGGTGCTGCCGGATTTGGAGGTGACCAGAATCAAACTGGTGCGCAACCGGTCTCCCAAGGTCTGCACCAGGCGGTCAATGCCTGCCGGGTCCGTATTGTCAATGAAATGAATGGCTAAAGGCGGATGCACGGGGGCCACCGCCTGCGCCACAAACTGGGGACCCAGGGCAGAACCGCCAATGCCGATGGCCACCACATCGGTAAACCGTTCCCCCTGGGCGGTGCGGATTTCCCCTTGATGCACCTGCTGGGCAAACTGTTCGACCCGCTCGACCGACTCGCGAATATCCCGCTGGATTTCCGGGGTAGGCGCCAAATCCGGGTCCCGCAACCAGTAATGCCCCACCATGCGCTGCTCGTCGGGGTTGGCCATGCTGCCGCTTTCTAAAGCCGCCATATCCTGAAACGCCCGGACAAACCGCGGCTGGAGTTCCCGGTACAATTCGTCCGTTAGGCTATCGACCCGGCTGATATCCAAGTAGAATTCCAGGCCGCTGTGGTAATACAACCAGTCCTGATACCGCTGCCAGAGCGTCGGTGCCATGGCTGTCCCCCAACCAAACCCAGGCGGTTTTATCTTAACATCCCCCTGCCCAGCGTGCCGCCAACCGCAGGATTTGCCCTGCCAGGACTGCCGCCCCAAAGCCATTGTCAATGTTGACCACCGCCAGCCCCGGCGCGCAGCTATTGAGCATGGTCAGCAAGGGGGCCAAGCCCTGCCACTGCGCCCCGTAGCCAATACTGGTGGGCACGCCAATAACCGGCACCGAACTTAACCCCGCCACCACCGAGGGCAAGGCTCCTTCCATCCCCGCCACCACGATCAGCACATCGCAGGGCTGTATCTCCGGCCATCGCCGGAGCAACCGCTGAATTCCCGCCACCCCCACATCCCGAAAAGACCGGCTCTGAAACCCCAGATACTGCAGGGTCACCAGGGCTTCCTGCGCCACCTTTTGGTCTGCGGTTCCGGCGGTAATCACCCCCACCAACCCCGGCTGGCGCACCGTTGGGGTACCCAACAACAGGGTTTCCCCCACAGGGTCATAGGCCAACGCCCGACTGTCCAACTGACTTTGAACCACCTGGGCCACTGCCGGCGCAATGCGCGTTGCCAGCGCCAGGCCATGGCGTTCGTATATTTGCTGTAAGATGGCAGCAATTTGTTCTGGCGTTTTCCCCGACCCCCACACGACTTCAGGTACACCCGTGCGGGCGGCCCGCTCCCAGTCCAAATGGGCAAAATCACCAAGGTCAAACGGGCGCATAACCCCCAAAAATCGCCACACCAAACCATTGCCAGACCACATCCACCCCCACGAATCCCGCCGCCTGGAGCAATGCCAACTGGGTGGCCAGGGTCGCCACTTGGTCTTGGCTGGAGGTGCCGCAGGGTTGCACCACGCCCCGTTCCGGGAGGGGTTCGCAGGAGGTGCATTCCTGGCGCACCCGTTGGTACAAGGCGGCGCTGTGAGGATGGGGCGCCAGCACCGGGTCGGCATTCCAAAAGCAACCGCCCGGGCGCAGGTGGGCCAAAATCTGGCGGAACAATTGCCCTTTTAGAGCATCGCTCAGGTGGTGGATGGCCAGGGAAGACACACAGGCATCCACTGGGGCAATCGGGGGGAAATCCTGGGGGTTGAGCGCCCAGGCCCCGAAATCGGCGGTGATGAAGGTGGTCTGGGTTGGGGGTAATTTTGCCTGCGCCTGCTGGAGCATCGCCGGGGAATAGTCCATGGCAATAATATGCACCTGGGGCAGCCGTTGCCGAATCCGGGCGCTGAGATTGCCCGTGCCGCAGCCCAGGTCCAAGATGCGGCTGGCATCCGGGGGCACGCAGTAACTCAAGGCGGTCAAAAGCTGGTCATAATAGGGAAGCAACCGGCGGATGCCCTGGTCAAAGTCCTGGGCGTGGGCAAACACTTCCCCTGGGCGAATGGTGACCGACACGGTGACTCCTGATGTTTCCCCTTTACGACGATAACCCAACGGGGCATACCCCGGTGATGACCTACGGGTTGATCGCGGTGTGTGTGGTGGTTTTTGCCTACCAGGTGGGTTTGGAAGCGGCCGAACTGAAACCGTTTGTGCAGACCTGGGCGGTGATCCCGCGGGAGTTGTTTGCCCATTTTGACCGGGAGTGGTTTACCCTGGTAAGTTCGCAGTTTCTGCACGGCGGCTGGGGGCATCTGGTGGGCAATATGTGGTTTTTGTGGCTGTTTGGCAACAATGTGGAAGATGTCCTGGGGTGCTGGCGGTTTTTGGGGTTTTATTTGCTCTGCGGCGTGGTGGCGGCGTTGGTGCAAGCGGGGGTGACGGCGGGTTCAGGTATCCCGCTGATTGGTGCCAGTGGGGCGATTGCCGGGGTGATGGGGGGCTATATCGTGCGGTTTCCCCACGCCCGGATTCATACCCTGGTGGTCCTGGTGGTGTTTATCACGGTGATGCGGATTCCGGCGGTGGTGTATTTGGGGTTGTGGATTGTTTTTGAGACCCTGCGGGCGGCGGCGACCGAACCGGGGGTGCCGGGGATTGCCTATCTGGCCCACGTGGCGGGGTTTTTGGCGGGGGCGGTGCTGTTGCCCCTGTGGCCAGAACGGCAGGATTGATTTGGCGGTAAGATGAAAGGGCAGGGTTTTCCCCGCGATTGCCCATGCAGGCTGTGGAGCTGACGGATGCGCCGGTGGCCTTGGCTGAGGCGAACCGGATTCTGGTGGTGGAAGATGAGGACTTGATTCGGGAAATGTTGCACCTTTCCCTGACAGAGGAAGGTTATTGTGTGACGGCGGTGGCCGATGGGCGGGCGGCCTTGGAGTTGTTGTTGCAAACGGAACCGACCCAACCGGCGCCGCCGTTTGATCTGGTGGTGTTGGATTTGATGTTACCCCAGGTCAACGGCCTGGATTTGTGTCGTTTGTTGCGGCGGCAGGGCAACGCTACCCCGATTTTGATCCTCAGCGCCCGCGGCAGCGAAACCGACCGGGTGTTGGGGCTGGAGGTGGGAGCGGACGATTATTTGGTCAAACCGTTTAGCACGCGGGAGTTGATCGCCCGCTGTCGCGCCCTGTTGCGGCGGCAAAAACAAAATTATCTGCCCCAGCCGACGGTATTGCACTACAAGGAGATTTATCTTTATCCCCAGCAGTGCCGGGTGACGGTGCGGGGAGAACCGGTGAATTTGTCCCCCAAGGAGTTTCGCCTGCTGGAGCTGTTTATGAGTTATCCCCGCCGGGTGTGGTCGCGGGAGAGTTTGTTGGACCGGGTGTGGGGGCCGGATTTTGTGGGGGATAGCAAAACCGTGGACGTGCACATTCGCTGGTTGCGCCAAAAACTGGAGCGGGACCCCAGCCACCCAGAATACATCCTGACGGTGCGGGGCTTTGGCTACCGCTTTGGGTGATGCAATGGCTACAGGCATGGGGCAAGGTGTTGCGGCGTAGGTGGCAGCCCCAGGTACGTCCGCCGGATTTGCCCTGGGCGGAGATGATCGAGTGTCTTCCCTATGGCTGTCTGGTGGTGGATGAGGAAAACCAACTGCTCTTGTGCAACCCGGCAGCGCGAGAACTGCTGTGTTTGCACCGCTGGTCACCGGACCAACCCCGCCTGCTTTTGGAATTGGTGCGCTCGTATGAACTCGACCAACTGATCCAGCGCACCCGCAGCCAGAGCACCCCCTGTACGGAAGAATGGGTTTTTTACCCGCCTCCTGCGGAAGCGGCGCCCGCCCCGCTTGCCCTGCGCGCTATAGCCCAACGCCTGTCCCAAGGGCAGGTGGTGGTGTTTTTGGAAAACCGCCAAACGCTGTGGGAACTGACCCAGGCGCGGGAACGGTGGGTCACCGATTTAACCCACGAACTGAAAACCCCCCTGACGGCCATGCAACTGGTCGCCGAAGCCTTGCATCAACGCCTCGAACCCCCTTTGCAAACCTGGGTCACCCGCTTGCAAGGGGAACTGGAACGTTTGATTCAACTGGTCCACAATTGGCTGGAAGTGGCGCAAGGGCGTCGTTCGGTGCGCAACCCGACCCCTGTGGACATCGCCGCGTTGGTCCACAGCGCCTGGCAAACCCTAGAACCCCTGGCGCAACGGAAAAAGCTCCGCCTGGATTACACAGGGCCGCCCCACCTTTGGGTGCAAGGGGATGAATTGCGCCTGTATCGGATGTTGTGCAATGTGCTGGATAACAGCATCAAATACAGCCCCCCAGAGGGCGCGATCCAGGTCACGTTGACCCCCCAGCCATCCCAACACCAGGTGCATATTGACGTGATTGACCAGGGGCCGGGCTTTCCCGCCGCCGACTTGCCCCACCTGTTCGAGCGCTTTTACCAAGGGCAACAGCATTCCCCCTGCTCTGAAAGCGGCACGGGACTGGGATTGGCCATTGTCCGCCAAATTGTCGTGGCCCACGGGGGAGATGTGCAGGCGCGCAACCATCCCACCACCGGCGGCGCTTGGCTGCACATTCAACTGCCCTGGACCGCAGAATCTTTGGCAGAAGCGGAAACCGACCGGAGCGACCGATAGTACAAGGTGCCCACAATACCCAAAAACCCCCCATACGCCAGCGCCTGCAGCAGGTACAGGTGGTCCCGATAACCGAGCAGCACCTTGAGCAGCAATCCCGGCCCTTGTCCATCCGGCAGCCAAGCAGACGTATCCCAAACCAGCACCCCCAGCCCTGCCCCCGCCGTTGCCACCGCCTTACTCAGATGCCAGAGCGCGCTGACCAACAGGCCGCCCACAATCAGCAACAGGCCGCTGCCCATGACCAGAAAGAATTGGCGCAACGGCAAGCGCATCCCCAGCCCAAAGAGCAGGTAACCCACCAGCACCGCACCGACGACCCCTGCCATGGCCCCTGTAAGCGGTAGCCACCCTTGCTGAAACTGGGCGCCGATAAATATCACCGTCTCCATCCCCTCGCGCAACACCGCCGCCAGGACAATCAGCCCCACCCCCCAGCCCTGGCGTTGCGCCGCCACCTCTTGCCGGATGACCCCCGCCATTTCCCGTCCCTGCCGGGTCATCCACAGCAACATCCAGGTCAACAACCCGGCAGCCAACAGTTCCAAACCCGCCTCCACCCCGTACTGCACCCGCGGACGCATCTGGGTCAGATGCTGCAACCCCACCACCAACAGCCATCCCCCCGCCAGACTGCAACCGACGCCGCCAACCACGCCCGCGCCCACCCAGGGGTACAAATCCCGACGCCGGGTTTGGGCCAAAACGGTCACCACGATCCCCACCACCAACGCCGCTTCCACCCCCTCCCTCAGCGTGACCAGCACACTGGGCAACGCCAAGGCCCAATCCCCTGGCCAAGCGATGCCAAACCCCCTCACTGCCATCTCCCCCTCAATACACCGCTACACCGGGAAAGCGCTGCGCCGCCTGCACCCGTTCCCCACAAGTGCGGGGCGTGGGAAAAATTTTACCGGGATTGGCCAGGTGGTCCGGGTCAAACGCCCGCCGGAGCTGCTGCATCGTCTCCAAATCCGCCGGGGAAAATAAATCGCTCATGTAACACCGCTTTTCTACCCCCACGCCATGCTCCCCGGAAATACTGCCCCCCGCTTGGATGCACCGTTGGAGAATTTCCCCCCCCAGCCGTTCTACCGCCTCGAGCGCCCCCGGCACCGACTGGTCAAACAAAATCAACGGGTGCAAATTCCCATCCCCGGCGTGAAACACATTGGCAATCCGATAGCCCCACGCCCGGCTTAGCCGCTCAATCTCCTGCAAAATCCAGGGCAACTGACTGCGGGGCACCACCCCATCCTGCACGTAGTAATTGGGACTGATGCGCCCCATCGCCGCAAACGCCGCCTTGCGCCCCCGCCAGAGTTTGTCCCGTTCCTGGGGGTCGGTTGCCACCTGGATGCCCCGCGCCCCGTTGGCCTGACACCAGGCCCGCACCTGCGCCATCGCCTCGGCCACCTCCCCCGCCAACCCGTCGAGTTCCACCAGCAAGACCGCACCCGCGTCCCTGGGGTAACACCCGGTGGCCACCACATCCTCCACCGCATTAATGCTCAGTTGGTCCATAATTTCCATCCCTGCGGGAATAATCCCTGCGGCAATGATGGCCGACACCGCCGCCCCCGCCTGCGCCACCGTCGGAAAATCCGCACACAACACCTGCACCGTCTCCGGGGCCTTGAGAATGTTGAGCGTCACCTCCGTGACAATCCCCAGCGTCCCCTCGGAACCCACCACCACCCCTGTCAGGTCATAGCCGGGCTGTTCCGGCACCATCCCCCCCAATTCCACCACCTCGCCCAGCCCCGTCACCAGGGTCAACCCCAGCACATGGTTGGTCGTCACCCCGTACTTGAGGCAATGCACCCCGCCGGAATTTTCCGCCACATTGCCCCCCACCGAACACACGCTCTGGCTCGACGGGTCAGGCGCATAGTAAAACCCCTGGCCGCTGACCGCCTGCGTCACCCAACTGTTGATCACCCCCGGCTGCACCACCACCCGGCGGTTGGGCACATCCACCGCCAGAATCTGCCGCATCATCGCCGTCACAATTAGCACCGCCTGTTCTTCCGGCAGCGCCCCCCCCGACAGCCCCGTACCGGCCCCCCGCGGCACAAAGGGAATCCCGTATTTGCGGCAAATTTGGATGGCCGCCTGCACCTCCGCCGTCGTTTTGGGCAACACCACCAGCGGCGGGCGTTGGCGATAGCTGGTCAACCCATCGCACTCATACACCAGCAACTCTTCCCGCCGCCGCACCACCCGTCGGGGTTCCAGACAACGGGCCAATTCCGCCGCCACCTGTTCCCAGTCCACCCCTAAGGCACCCCCGTTAGGTTCGCCGGGTCGTACATAAACCGCAACGCCTCTTCCTCCAAGCGATGCACCAAATAGGGTTCCAACACGCTCCCGTGCCGCAGGGCCGCCAAATAGCCATCGAGGTACAACCGCAGTTCATCCAGGGAATACCCCCGCTGGCGCAATTCCACCAGGGCATCCGTCAAGCGCTGATAGAAACGAATCGCCCGTGCGTCCTGCCACATGACCCCCTCCCGGCAACCGCCGCCCTGCCCCTAACTCTTTCTTATTGTACTGAATTCTCTCTTTACGTTTGGCGGCCCTGGGCAGGCGTCTGGACGCTGCCGTGCACATTATTCCTGACGAAATATCTCGCTTCCTAACCAACCCATTCCCAGGGCCTGCTGGCTGGGCGTCGGCTGGGCCATCGGGACAAGCTGATACCGTTCTGGCACCGGTTCCGCCAACGTCACCTCCACCTGCCGCCATTCCTCCCGCCGAAACACCGCCACGGTCACCCGTTGCCCTGGCGTGAACTCCCGCAACTGCTCCGGCCAGCGCTCCCGCCGCACCCGTTGTCCGGCCACCATCACCAATTCATCCCCTGGGTCAATCCCGGCCCACCAGGCTGGGGAATGGCGCACCACCTGTTTCACCACACAGCACCCCGGTTCCAACGTAATCCCCAAAAACGGCGTTGGTTCCAGAAGCGGTCGCAACTCCAAGCCAAAATCCGCCAGGGCTGCCGCCAAGGGCAAAGGCGTTAACCCCGTGATGTAATCCCGCCAAAAATCGGTCACCTCCTCTGCCAACACCGCCGCCACCGTAGCCTGCAACTGCTCAGGGGTAAACCCCATGCCCGAACAGCCAAACTCCCGCCACAGGGCCTGCATCACATCATCAAAAGAACGCTGATTGGCATATTTGTGGCGAATCTTCAAATCCAGCAACAAGGTCACCAACGCCCCTTTCACGTAATAAGAAATTTGACTATTGGGGCTATTGCCATCCCGGCGGTAGTATTTAATCCAAGCATCCCAACTTGCCTCGCTCAAACTTTGCACCTCCCGCCCCGGCGTTTGGTAGTAACGGGTAATTTCTGCCGCCAACAATTCCAAAAAAGTGTGGGCATCGTAAAGCCCCGCCCGCCAGGGCATCACCAAATCGTAATAACTGGTGGTTCCTTCACAAAACCACAGGGACGTGGTGTACTGCTCCCGGTCGTAGTCGTAGGGGATAAATTCCCGGGGTTGCAACCGTTTTACATTCCACGCATGGAACAACTCATGGGCCACCAAATTCAGAAATTTTTGATATTTGTGCCGGTCACGCAGCCCCGACGAACTATAAATTAAGGCGCAGCAATTTTTATGCTCCAACCCACCGTAGCCCTGGGTAGTTAAATGCAAGAAAAAAACATACCGTTGATAGGGCAAACCCCCAAACAGCGCCGCCTCCGTGGTGATGATTTGGGTAATATCCCGACGCAACCGGTCCACCTCACAGGTTAAGGGACCCGCTACCGCCAAACGATGGGGAACATCCGCGACCACAAAATCCTCAATAAGCACATGCCCCGTGACGATAGGGCTATCGACGAGGGTGTCGTAATCCGTGGCCAGAAAGCGGTGTGGGTCCAAGGGGTCCAACGCGGTCACAACCGGCCAATGTTCCTGCGGGGGAACCACCACAATTTCACTGGCCTGGTGTCGCCATTGAGGAATGTATAAAAACGTCGCCGCCCCATGAATATAAACGTACTGTTCATCGACGTAGTTGGTGCGCACAGATAATTCATTGGCATACAGGTAATACTGCACCTGAATTTCCGATACGCCCGCTGTGCAAATTTGCCAGTGATTTTTACTGACTTTTTGCCACGCCAACCCCCCCTGCACCTGCAATTGTTCCAGATGACGGGCGTATTCCCGCACCAGATAGGAACCGGGCGTCCACACCGGCAATTTCAGGTCCAGTACCGGCCCTGCCCACCCCGAAATGTGCATCTGCACCAGCAAATAATGGGTCGCCGGATGCGGGGCAGAAACCTGATAGCGAATGGGCATGGGGCTATGTTCCACCTGGGGATTGGTGACCAAAATGCGCGTTGACACCTTGTCCTGACCCCAACGCCCCCCTCCCCAGACCAACCCTACTCCAACCGCTCAAAATCGCTCCCGGCCGTTCCCGCCGTCACCGCCCCCGGATTCGTACTCCGCCGGTACACTTCCGCCCCCATCTGGCTCAGGCTTTGGTTCAACTGGTGCAACTCCCGGCGGAAATCGTCTAAAGACACCTGAGAGTCTGCCATCAACCGGCGAATCCGCCCCACCCGCGCCGCCGCTTCCGACTTCACCGCCTCATTAATGTACATCCCATGCTCCCGCAGCGTGGTTTCGTACGTCGCCAACAGGGCATCCGCCTGATTTTTCAACTCCGCCAATTCCCGCCGTCTCTGGTCCAACTCCGCATTGAACGTCGCCTCCAACGTCATGCGTTTAATTTCTTCCGCGCTCAAACCCCCGGTGTTGGTCAACCGCACCGACTGACTGCGCCCGGTGCCCTTGTCCATCGCCGTCACCTGCAAAATGCCGTTGGCGTCAATTTCAAACGTCACCTCAATCTGGGGCACCCCCCGCGGCGCTGGCGGAATACCCGTAAGCTCCAACCGCCCCAAACTCTTGTTGTCCGCCGCCATCGGGCGTTCCCCTTGCAAAATATGCACCTCCACCACCGTCTGGTTGTCCGTCGCCGTGGAAAACACCTGGGAGCGGCTGGTGGGAATGGTGGTATTGCGCTCGATAATCCGGGTAAACACCCCGCCCAAGGTCTCAATCCCCAACGACAAGGGCGTCACATCCAACAGCAACAGGTCCTTGACCACCTCATTCTTGCCCAGAATCCCCGCCTGCACCGCCGCCCCGATCGCCACCGCCTCATCGGGATTCACCGACTTTTCCGGCGCCTTGCCGTCAAAATACTCCTGGATGGCCCGCTGCACCGCCGGAATCCGCGTCGAACCCCCCACCAACAAAATCCGGTCAACATCCCGCGGCTTCAGCCCCGCATCCCGCAGCGCCTGCCCCACCGGGTCCAACGTCGCCTGCACCAAATGCCGGGTCAACTCCTCAAATTTCGCCCGCGTCAATTCCACATCAATATGCTTGGCACCCGTCGCATCCGAGGCAATAAACGGCAGATTAATGTTCGTGACCTTGGCGCTCGATAGCTCAATTTTGGCCTTTTCGGCCGCCTCCCGCACCCGCTGCAAAGCCATCTTGTCCTCGCGCAGGTCAATCCCTTCCTGCTCCTGGAACTCCCGCAACAACCAATCCACCAAACAGGCATCAAAGTCATCCCCGCCCAGGTGGTTGTTGCCCGCGGTGGCAATCACCTCAAAAATGCCATCCCCTATCCGCAAAATCGAGACGTCAAACGTCCCACCCCCCAGGTCAAACACCAAAACCGTCTGCTCCTGGTCCTGCTTGTCCACCCCAAAGGCCAACGCCGCCGCCGTCGGTTCGTTGATAATCCGCAACACCTCCAACCCGGCAATCGTCCCCGCATCCTTGGTGGCCTGCCGCTGGGCATCGCTAAAATACGCCGGCACCGTGATGACCGCCTGGGTCACCGGCTCCCCCAAAAAATGCTCCGCATCCTGCTTCAACTTCTGCAAAATAATGGCGGAAATTTCCTGCGGCGTGTACACCTGATTGCGGACTTCCACATTCACCGTGTTGTCTTTCCCCGGCACACATTTGTAGGGCACCCGCTTGCGCTCTTCCTCCGTCTCGGCCCAACGCCGCCCAATAAACCGCTTAATACTAAAAATCGTATTTTCCGCATCCGTCACCGCCCGCCGCTTGGCCGGTTGCCCCACCAACCGCTCCCCAGACTTGCCAAACCCCACCACACTAGGGGTCGTGCGCCCCCCCTCGGAATTGGGAATCACCGTGGCCTGCCCCCCCTCAAGCACCGCCACGCAACTGTTCGTCGTCCCCAAATCAATACCCACGATCTTCGCCATAGTCCCCACCTAGCCCGTCCGAGAAGGAATGTCTGGAGCAACGCTGGATATATAATTCCCAAACCATCAGTGATAACGATCACCTACAGGGTAAATAATTTTGAAGCCGGGGAGTCGCACCTTCCTGTACTGTACCCCAAGGTCAGGGGGTTGCGCTAGTCGGTGGCTTCCGTGGTCGGTGCTGCGGGCATGCCGGTGGATACCTTGACCAGGGCATGGCGCAGAACGCGCTCTTCTTCGCCCACCTTCAGGAAATAGCCCCGCCGCAATTCCTCAATCACAATCCCTTCGGCGTACTCACTGCTGGCTTCTTGCAGGATCGCTTCGTGGCGGTTGGGGTCAAAGGGCTGCCCCTTGCCGGGGATGGGTGAGACCCCCAAGCGCTTGAGCCCCTCCACCATCTGCTTATAGACCCCTTGGTAATTCTTGTGAATGGTCATCCCTTCTTCGGTCTCCGGGCGGATGTGGGTGCGCGCCCGCTCAAAACTGTCCACCACCGCCAGCAATTCTTCGAGGACCTTGGCTTTGGCCTTGAGGCCGGCTTCCTCCTGCTCCCGCTGCACCCGGCGACGGTAGTTCTCAAAATCGGCGGCCAACCGCACCAGTTGCCCCCGCTGTTCCTCGCTTTGCTGGACCATTTGGGCAAGTTTTTGTTCCAAAGCGGCGTATTCGGCCTGCAAAGCAGCGTAGCGCTCCCGTTCCTGACGCAATTCCTCCGCCAAGGTGGCAGCACTGGCTTCTTCCCCTTCCTCGAGGGTGAATTCGCCAAAGGTGGCCGGTAGGGGCTTTTCCGCCACCTCAGTCTCAGACGCAACGGGAACCTCTGGCGGAGCTGCCGGTTCTGCTGCCTCACCTGGCGATGCAGGCGCCTCCGGGGCAGAGCTTGCAGCGGCAGACGGGTCGGGAAGCACATCCTCGGGCTGGGAACCTGCATTGACCATAGACCACACACCAGCAACAGAACTGGGAATCATGGAATCACTTTTTCTAAATTAACATTCTCCCCACCCCCCCTGGCGACTCCCACGCCAGCCAGCTTGGTATCCCCTACAGGTCATAGAATTTATTTTACCCAGAGACAAAACTGCAACATACATAACCCCAAAAATCAGCAAAGTGTGTAAAAGTCTTGGGGAATCGGGGCAAAGCGTGTAAGCTAGGATTATCACCAAGTCCCATTTGTATCCCCACAGAACGTTGCTTTTTATGACTGAGACCTCCACTCCCATCCAGCGCAACCGGGCGTTAGTCACCCAGCAGACCGGGTTAAGTCCGATTGGCAAAGAAATTATTAAGAAAGGGATTGCCAACCGGGAACAGATTACCAAGGCGCTGCAAAAGAGCCGCGAAGAGGGGCGTCCCCTGCCGGAAGTCCTGCAACAGTTGACGGGCAAGGCGTTACCGGTGGAACTGGTGCGTCAGTACAAGCGGCAGCAGTTGTTTGAACTGAAGGTGCTCTACGGGGTGGAATCCCTCGACCCGGAATTGACCCCTATTTCCATGGACAATGTGCGCGAGTTGGTGGGGAATTTGATTCCTCTGGAAACCTGTCGGCGGTACAGTTTGATGCCGGTGGCGCGCACGGAGGGGGAAAACCCCAGTTTGATTGTGGCGATGGTCAACCCGGACAATCTGCAAGCCCTCGATGAACTCAATCGCATCACGCGGGCGAAGGGGTTGCGGTTGCGCCGCCGGGTGATTGCCCAGGAGGATTTCCTGCGGTTGCTCAACCAGTATGTCAACGAGGTGCAGGCCAAGGCGGCCAGCGCCACCCAGAGTGTGGAAATCGTCACGGACATTGACCTGTCCCAATACGAGGAGTTGCAGGAAGCCAAGGAAGAGGAAGAGGTGGATTTGGCCGAGGCGCTCGCGGGGGCAGACGAGGCACCGATTGTGGCGCTGGCCAACAATATTCTGGCCAAGGCTTTGACCGAGGGGGTCTCGGATATTCACATCGAACCCCAGGAGGACTACCTGCGGATTCGCTTTCGCAAGGATGGGGTGTTGCGCCAGGGGTGGGAAAATTTGCCCAAACAGGTGATCCCGGCGGTGACCTCCCGGTTTAAGATCATGGCGAATTTGGATATTGCCGAGCGGCGGTTGCCCCAGGACGGGCGGATTCGCAAGGTATTTCAGGGGCGCAAAATTGATTTTCGGGTCAACACCCTGCCCATGCGGTACGGGGAAAAAATCTGTATGCGGATTTTGGACAATTCCTCGACCCAGTTGGGCTTGGATAAGTTGATTACGGACCCGGAGACGCTGGCGATTGTGCGGGAGATGGTGAAGCGGCCCTATGGGTTGATCTTGGTGACGGGGCCGACGGGTTCGGGGAAAACCACGACGTTGTATTCCTGTCTTGCCGAGCGCAACGACCCGGGGGTGAATATCAGCACGGCGGAGGACCCGATTGAGTACACGCTGCCGGGGCTGACCCAGGTGCAGGTGATCCGGGAGAAGGGGATGGATTTTGCCACGATTTTGCGGGCGTTTTTGCGGCAGGACCCGGATGTGATTCTGGTGGGGGAAACGCGGGACAAGGAGACGGCCAAAACGGCGATTGAGGCGGCCTTGACCGGACACCTGGTGTTGACGACGCTGCATACCAACGATGCGCCGAGTGCGGTGGCGCGGTTGGCCGAGATGGAGGTGGAACCGCATATGGTGTCGGCGTCGCTGATTGGGGTGCTGGCGCAGCGGTTGATGCGGCGGGTGTGTACCGAATGCCGGATTCCCTACACGCCGACGGCGGAGGAACTGGCGCGGTTTGGGCTAAAGGGTTCGGGGCAGGGGTTGACCTTCTATCGGGCGAATACCCTTTCGCCGGAGCAGGTGCGCCAGGCCAAGGCGGAGGGGCGTCCGGTGTGCAGCAAGTGCAACGGGGCGGGCTACAAGGGCCGCTGTGGGGTGTATGAGGTGATGCGGGTGACGGAGCGGATTCAGTCCCTGATTACCCAAAATGCGCCGACGGAGGTGATCAAGGAAGCGGCGGTGGAGGAGGGGATGAAGACCCTGCTGGCCTACAGTTTGGAGCTGGTGCGCCAGGGGTTGACCACCCTTGAGGAGGTGGAGCGGGTGACGTTTACGGATACGGGGTTGGAGGCAGAATTGAAGGCGAAGCGCAAGCAGGGGCTGGTCTGTCGGAATTGCCATGCCAGCCTCAAGCCGGAGTGGATGGAATGTCCCTACTGTCTGACTCCTAGGTTTACGGAGTAGTTGGTGTTTGGTGCGGGCTGTAAGGAGGAACGGCGATGGAATTGATGATGGAAGATTTGATGGAGGAGGTCATCCAGCGGGGTGGGTCGGACTTGCACATATCGGCGGGGTTGCCTCCTTATATTCGCATTAGCGGCAAGCTCACGCCTACGGACCATCCGCCGCTGACGGCAGAGCAGTGCCAGCGGTTGATTTTTAGTATTTTGAACAACAACCAGCGGAAAATTTTTGAGCAGAACTGGGAGTTGGACTGTTCCTATGGGATCAAGGGGCTGGCGCGGTTCCGGGTGAATGTCTATAAGGACCGGGGGACGGTGGCGGCCTGTTTGCGGGCGTTGCCTTCGAAGATTCCCAGTTTTGAGTCGTTGAACCTGCCGCCGATAGTGCGGGAGGTGTCGGAAAAACCGCGGGGGTTGGTGTTGGTGACCGGGCCAACGGGTTCGGGGAAATCCACGACTTTGGCGGCGATGATTGACAATATCAACCGCACGCGGGCAGAGCACATTATCACGGTGGAGGACCCGATTGAGTTTGTCTATGAGTCGCAAAAGAGTATCATCCACCAGCGGCAGTTGAACGAGGATACCCGCAGTTTTGCCAATGCGTTGCGGGCGGCGCTGCGGGAGGACCCGGATGTGATCCTGGTGGGGGAGATGCGGGATTTGGAGACGATTCAGTTGGCGGTGACGGCGGCGGAAACGGGGCACTTGGTGTTTGGCACGTTGCATACCAGTTCGGCGGCGCAGACGGTGGACCGGATCGTGGATGTGTTCCCGCCGGAGCAGCAGCAGCAGATTCGGGTGCAGTTGTCCACGTCGTTGGTGGCGGTGTTTAGCCAGACGTTGGTGCGGCGGAAAAATCCCAAGCCGGGGCAGTTTGGCCGGGTGATGGCGCAGGAGATTATGGTGGTGACGCCGGCGATTGCCAATTTGATCCGGGAGGGGAAAACGCCCCAGATTTATTCGGCGATCCAGACGGGGGGTAAGTACGGGATGCAGACGTTGGAGAAGGTGTTGGCCGACTTGTACAAGAAGGGGGAATGCACTTATGAGGATGTGATGGCCAAGACGTCCAAACCGGAGGAGTTGCAACGTTTGATTGGCGGGGGCGCGGCGCCAGCGGGGGCTGCGGCCAAGTCCGCCCCGTAGGTTCGCTCGTTGCTGGTTGACCTTAACCTGTGATTGTGGAGGTAAATACCTATGCCGACCTACGTTGCTCGCACCCGTGATGCCCAAGGCCGTTCCCGGGAACGCCGGGTCAAGGCAGAAACGATCAAGGATGCCCGGACGTTGCTGCGGGAGGAGGGGCTGTTTGTCCTGGAGATTAAAGAGGCCAAGCCCTTTAATCCGATGGAGACGGAAATTGATATTTCCTTTTTGAGCAGTGTTACGGTCAAGGACAAGGCGGTTTTCTCCCGTCAATTTGCCTCGCTGGTGAATGCGGGGGTGCCCTTGGTGCGGGGGCTTGGGATTTTGGTGGAGCAGCAGACCAACCCGAAGATGAAAAAGGCGTTGGCGGCGGTGGCGGCGGATGTGCAGCAGGGGAGCAGTCTGTCGGATGCGATGCGCCAACACCCGGAAATTTTTGACAATCTCTACGTGGCGATGATCCAGGCCGGGGAAGTGGGGGGGGTGCTGGATGAGGTGCTGAACCGGTTGGCGAAATTGTTAGAGGATGCGGCCAAATTGGAGCAGCAGATCAAGTCGGCGATGACCTACCCGATTGCGGTGACCCTGCTGGCGGTGGGGGTGTTTTTGGGGATGGTGCTGTTTTTGATTCCCATCTTTGGGGGGATTTTTGAGAGTTTGGGGGGGCAATTGCCGGCCTTTACCCAGTTCATGGTGGATTTGAGTAAATGGATGCGCAACCCGGTCAACCTGGCGTTGATTGCGGCGGTGGTGATGGGGGCGATTGTGGGGTATAGCTGGGCCTACAGCACCCGCGCTGGGCGGGAGGTGATTGACCGGATTGCCTTGAATCTGCCGATTTTTGGCGACCTGATCCGCAAAAATGCGGTGGCGCGGTTTAGCCGCACGTTTGGGTCGCTGTCCCGTTCGGGGGTGCCGGTGTTGACGTCGCTGGAGATTGTGCGGGATACGGCAGGGAATCAGATTATTGCCAATGCGATTGAGGCGGCGCGGGAGGACATTCAATCGGGGGGGTTGATTTCCCTGGCGTTGCAAAAGGCGAATGTGTTTCCCAACATGGCGATTCAGATGATCAGCGTTGGGGAAGAAACCGGGGAATTAGACTCCATGATTACCAAGGTGGCCGATTTCTACGAATCGGAGGTGGAAGCGGCGGTCAAATCCCTCACCAGTATCATGGAACCGATGATGATTGCGGTGTTGGGGGGTCTGGTGGGTTCGATCCTGGTGGCGATGTATCTGCCGATGTTTAAGATCTTCGACCTGATCAAGTCTTAGGATGAGGGGGACGCATGGGCAATCGTTACCCAAAAACCGGGTCTCAAGCCCTGCCACATGCCTCCGGCACGGCTAACGCCTAGAGGCAGGGGAGTATGTCAGGTTAAGATTCCTTGCTTATCCTAGGGAGGTACGCCCTCAGGTAAGTTAAGGATTTATCATGAACGAGCGTGAATGATTGCATTTGCCCTGCTGTCGCTGAACTGGATGGGAACGGCACTACAGCGGCGACAGGGGACAATCATGTCCGCACAGTATTGCCGTTCGTAGCGAGGGTGAACTTCTGTTGGCAGCATCGCTTAGCTATAGCCATGCCTGAAAGTGTTGTATTTTCTTGCGAAACGGCTATATCTATGAACCATGGTGAAATTCCTGAATTTGCAATTCTTGGTAGATGGCAGGTGCTGCTGTATGAGAATCTCCAGAACCAGCCGCGATGGATGTTGTGTCCTTGGGACATTTCTCGTGACGACGACTCAATTGAGCGAGATAGCTTCAGGATGAATGTGAGACCATAGCCGAGGTTGGTGATGCAACCACCGTGCGGAGACAAGCGCAGGGCCGGGGTGGGTCGTGTTAAAACTTAAGTTGACATCACAGCACCAAGGAGGGGATATGAGCATCAATGTGGTTTCGTTAGTGGGGCGGGCAGGGCGTGACCCGGAGATTAAATATTTTGAATCGGGAAGTGTGAAATGCAATTTCACCTTGGCGGTGAATCGCCGCTCCAAGCGCACCGATGAACCGGATTGGTTTGATTTGGAGCTATGGGGAAAAACGGCAGAAGTCGCGGGCAATTATGTCCGCAAAGGGAGTTTAGTTGGGGTCAAAGGTGCGATTAAATTTGACCGCTGGATTGACCGCAATACGGGTGAAGAACGGCAAAAGATGTTCATTCGGGTCGAGCAGTTGGAGTTGCTGGGCAGTCGCCGGGAGGAACAGCCGGAGGAGGAAGAGGAACTTTGACGCTGGGGCCGTTGGTGGTGGTGCTGGGCGCCTGTGTGGGCAGTTTTTTGAATGTGGTGGTGTATCGTCTGCCCCGCCAACTGTCCCTGTGGTATCCCCCTTCCCATTGCCCTCGCTGCGGCACCCGGTTACGCCCCTGGGAGAATGTGCCAATTTTCGGCTGGCTGTGGTTGCGGGGGCGGTGTCGTTATTGTGGGGTGCACATTAGCGCCCGCTATCCCTTGGTGGAGGCGGCAACGGCGGCCTGGTTTGCCCTGGCTTGGTGGCGTTATGGCGCCAGTCTAGCCCTGGTGGGGGCATGCCTGTTGGGGGCGTGGTTGTTGGCGCTGGCGCTGATTGATGCGGACACCTTGACCCTGCCGGAGAGTCTGCTCAAATCCGGTTTGGTGCTGGGGTTGCTTTGGCAAGCGACGCAGGGATGGGCAGGGTTGGTAGGCGGTGTGACGGGCATGGTGGTGGGGTTGTGGCTGTTGGATATCGTGGGTTGGCTGGCCTCGGTGATCCTGGGGCAAACGGCCTTGGGGGGCGGCGACCCGAAATTGGCGGCGCTGTTGGGAGCCTGGTTGCATTGGCCGTTGTTGCTGGTGGCCTTGTTTATTGCCGTGCTGACGGGAGCAGTTGCCGGCCTGGGCGGACGACTCACGGGACGGTTGCAGGCAGGACAACCCCTGCCCTTTGGCCCGTTTTTGGCGTTGGGGGGCGCCGTTTCTCTGCTGTTTGGCGCCGACCTCCTGGAGTGGTATTTCGGCCTGGTGGGTTGGTGAGTCTAGGTTTACCCAAGTTTTTGGATAACAAACAGCCGCAAAGGGCAATTCGCGGCACGCCCTGTGGGCAATCGTTTCAAGGAGTGAGATAACGGCACCATTCGCTCCAGCCTCCCACGTAGAGCCGTCCAGGGGGATAACCGGCCCATTCCAGGGTAAGTAAATTCACGCAGGCGGTGACCCCTGAGCCGCAGTAGCAAATGACCTCCCGCGCCGGGGTGTTTACAGCTTGCCAGCGTTCCCGGTAGGGTTGGGGGGGCACCAGTTCCGTCCAGGGGAGATTCACCGCCCCAGGGATATGACCGGCCACCGGGTCGAGCGGCTCCCATTCGCCCCGATAACGGCGGGGTTCGCGGGCATCGACCAGCAGAATCGCCGGGTCGTCCTGGGCGGCCATCACCATTTCGCGACTGGCCAGGTACTGATTCTGGATGTGGGGGATGAAATGACCGCTGCGGGGTGGGGGTATGACCTGGCTTACGGGATAACCGCCTTGCACGTAGGCTTCCCAGCCGCCTGCCAACAGCGTAATCTGCGTGTGCCCCAGATAGCGCAACAGCCACCAGAGCCGCGCCGCATAGGGCAACCGCCCCTGGTCGTAGGCAATGACCTGGGTGGTGGCGGTCAACCCCATTTGATTCAGCTTGGCAGCCAAAGTGGCCACATCGGGCAAGGGATGCCGTCCACTTTGGGGGGTGACCGGGCCGGATAAATCCCGGTTCAGGTCCAGGTAATAGGCGCCGGGAATATGTCCGGTTTGGTATTGCTGCCAGCCCCAGTCCGGTTGCGTCAGGTCAAACCGGCAATCCAGGAGCAGTATCTGCGGGTCATCCAGACGTTCGGCTAAAGCTGCCGGGGTGATAAGGTGGGGCCAAGCCATTGGGCAGGAATGGATGCGTGCCCATAGTTTACCCTGCCTCCCGGTTGCCTTCCAAGAGCGCCCTGGGCCCGGCGGCGAACCTGTTACACTGAAAACCGGGTCATGTGCCTGGAAATTGGCCGTTACGAAAACCCTTATGCTCTCTGGTTTTGCCCGGACAACCGAACGCCAAGCAGAAATTGCCGAAGTACTCCTGCGCAATGGCTGGAAATTCATGCGGCAGTTGTTGCTGGGGAAAAAAGTAGGGGAGCCGGAACTGCCACCGCCAACCGTGTTGCGCCAGATTTTGGTGGAATTGGGGCCAGTGTATGTGAAATTGGGGCAATTGCTGAGTACCCGCGCGGATATTCTGCCTGCCCGTTACACCCAAGCGTTGCGTGACCTGCAAAGTAAGGTGCCGCCGGTGGATTGGCAGGAAATGGAGGTGATGATTCGCCGGGAATTGCCCCAACCCTATGGGACGGTGTTTGCCCATGTCAATCCCCAACCGGTGGCGGCCGGGTCGATTGGCCAGACCTACCGGGCTACGCTGACCGATGGGACGCCGGTGGCCCTGAAGGTGCAACGGCCGGGGATTGCCGCGGTGATTGACCAGGATGTGACGCTCCTGCGGTCGTTGGCGGCGTTGGCGGAACAGACCGATTGGGGGCAAAGCTTGAATCTGGTGGCCCTGGTGGAGGAATTCAGCGCCATGCTGGTGCAGGAGTTGGATTTTACCCAGGAGGCCCAGTTTACCCGCACGATTGGGACAAATTTGCAGCGGTCGCCTTGGCCGGAGGTGCGGGCGTTGCGGGTGCCCAAGGTGTATGGGGAATGGAGTACACCGCGGTTGCTGGTGCTGGAGTGGCTAGAGGGGTTGCCCTTGTTGGCCGGGTATCGCACAACGGCGCAAACCGAAGGACCTGCCATTGCCCGGATGGTGCTGCGGGCGTTTTTTCAACAGATTTGCCTGGATGGGCTATTCCATGCGGACCCGCACCCAGGCAATTTTTTCTATCTCCAGGGTGGGCAGGTGGCGCTGTTGGATTTTGGCAATGTGGCCAGTTTGGACCCCCGCACCCAGGGGTTGATGACGGAGTTGCTGTTGGCGTTGGTGATGCTGGAACCCCGCCGCTGTGTGCAGTTGACCTTGGAGTTGTCCGAGTCCCCCCGGCCCAATGACTTGAGTCGGTTGGAGCAGGATTTTGGGCGGTTGTTGCGCCGGTATTACCCGCGCAGTTTGGGGCAGGTGCAGTTTGGGCAGTTACTCCGGGATATTTTGGAGACGGCGCGGCAGCATCGGGTGCGGCTGCCGGGAACTTTGGGGATTCTGGCGCGGACGTTGGGTTATTTGGAAAGCATGGGGCGGGAGTTGGACCCCCAGTTTGATGTGGTGGGGGAAATACGCCCGCTGATGGGGCGGTTGTTACAACAGCAGTTGTTGGGCACGGATGGGATGCCGGTCCTGTGGCAGACGGCGTTGGATTTGCGTTCCCTGTCTTTGGATTCGCCCCGGCAGGTGGAATTGTTGCTCCAGCGGGTAAATTCGGAAAATTTGCGCTGGCAGGTGCATATCCCGGATGTGGAATTGCTCCAGCGGGCGTTGGATACGGCTTCGTCGCGGCTGGCCTACAGTGTGGTGGTGGGGGCGTTTATCATCGGGGCGGCCATTATTTTCGACCGGGGCCAGGCGAATATCCAGGTGTTTTTGGGGGCGGGGGTGCTGTTGGTGGGGGCGATGACCCTGGGGTTTTGGCTGTTGTTTCGTATCCTGCGGCCCAATCGGTTGCGTTAGGGAGAGCGTGTGACCAGGTGGGAAACCGCCTAGACTAGGAATAGCTGGGATTGCTGTAGAAGATGTCGGGTAGCCCATTACGGGGGCAAAAGTGGTGGGAACGGGTGTCCTTGTCCCCCGAGGTTTTGGTGCTGACTTTGGCGACGGTGCTGGGGGGGGGCACGGGACTCTGTGTGGTGGCGTTTCGCTGGCTGATTGACTGGGTGCATCGGGGGGCGTTTGAAACCCTCATGGGCTGGCTGGGGGGCTGGGGCGCCTGGAGTTTGGCGTTGGTGCCCTGGCTGGGCGGCCTGCTGGTGGGGGGCTTGGGGTGGTTGGTGCAACGGTGGCCGGTGTTGAGCACCCGCTATGCCCTGGGGCGGTTGGGGTTGGCGGCCCTGTCGCTGGGGATGGGGGCTTCCCTGGGGCCGGAAGGGCCGAGCGTGGATGTGGGGGTGCATTGGGGGCGCACCTTGGCCCAGCGGTTGCGGGTGTCCCAGGAGCGCAGTTTGGTGTTGCAGGCGGCGGGGGCGGCGGCGGGGTTGGCAGCGGGGTTTAATGCCCCCATTGCCGGGGCGTTTTTTGCCTTTGAGGTGGTCCTGGGCACCACATTTACCGGCTCGGCGGTGCCGATTGTCCTGCTGGCGGCGGTGGTGGGGGGATGGGTAGCGCAGGCGGGCTTGGGGGCGCAACCGGCTTTTAGTTTGCCGCCCTATGAGGTGCGCAGCCCCTGGGAATTGCCCTTGTATCTGGGGTTGGGGGTGTTGGCCAGCGGTCTGGCGGTGGTCTATACGGCGGCGGTGGAAGGGTGCAAACCGGGGGTGATCCGGGGGGTGCCCCGGTGGCTGCAACCGGCGGTGGGGGGGGCGGTGATTGGGCTGCTG
>NZ_JBRCEP010000071.1:0-22607 GCF_053491055.1 Gloeomargarita sp. | reverse complement strand
TCACTAACCTCAACTAGTTTTGCCCCCTTTAAGACTGCTTCGACTGCTTTTTGACGCAAATCGTAACTGTATGGTCTTGCCATCGCTTTCCTCCACAGCATCTATCCTATAATATGACGACCTTACCCTGCTTGACTATAGTGTCCCATTCTAAACCAAAATGACCATAACAAAAAATTTTCTCACTAAGCATGTTGCCTGACGTGAATTTATGAACTTTTGTTGCAGAGTTCCACATGACTGGGTTGTACCCCCTAATCACCCTAAAAATGTATATAGACAAAAAGCATTGAAGCAAATACTTGTTTCCCCAATTAAGGCAGTGCCGATTTATTTTTTTGACATTGGCCGGGAATTTCTTTTCTCTACCTTGGCTGAGGTAACAGCCAGTCTAGTCTTTGGATGCCGATGGCACTTGACCAGACGAACCCCCCTGATTCTCAGCTTTGGCTTCTGCCGCAGGCACGCGGGCGTAGTCATCCTGGAGGCGCACAATGTCGTCTTCCCCCAGATACTGACCGTTTTGCACCTCAATCAGCACCAAGTTAATCAGCCCCGGATTTTCCAGCCGATGGGGCGTACAGGGCGGCACATAGGTCGATTCGTTGGCCGTCAACAGCATTTCCCGGTCGCCACAGGTGACTTTGGCCGTGCCGGAAACCACAATCCAATGTTCGCTGCGGTGGTAATGCAGTTGTAAACTCAACCGATGCCCCGGTTTGACCTCAATGCGTTTAATTTTGTAATTTCGCCCCTCTTCCAACACGGTAAAACTCCCCCAGGGACGCAATTCCGTCGCCGCTCCTGAGAGTTGCCCCCCAGCGGTCGGTATTGGGGGTACCGTCCCGCGACTGGTCGCCATTGGCGGTACGGTTTGGCGAGAACTCGGATTCATGAAAACCTCGTGCAGCAAGGGGACAGAACCTTGTTTTGATTATACCCCCAAGGAGCAATCACACGGACACCGGATTGGCGTACACTAGCTAAACATGGGGTTTTGAGGGTAGCACAACCGCTATGGCCGTCATCGCGGGGAATTGGAAAATGCACAAAAATCGCCAAGAGGCGCTGGCTTTTCTCCAGGAGTTTGCCCCCTTGGTGGCCACCAGTGACCAGGAAATCGTCCTGTGTGCGCCGTTTACCGCCTTGGCTGTCCTGGCCGAAAAACTCATCGGCACCCGCATCGCCCTGGGCGCCCAAAACGTCCACTGGGAAGCCGCTGGCGCCTACACCGGCGAAATTAGCCCACCCATGCTGACCGACTTGGGGGTGCGGTATGTCATTGTCGGCCACAGCGAACGCCGCCAGTACTTCGGCGAGACGGACGAACGGGTGAACCTGCGCCTTAAAGCCGCCCAACGCTACGGCCTGACCCCCATCCTCTGCGTGGGCGAAACCGACGAACAACGGCAACAGGGACTCACCGAAGCCCACATTCTGGCGCAACTGGCCCAGGCCTTGGTGGGGGTAAAAATCTCCCAGGTGATCATCGCCTACGAACCCATCTGGGCCATTGGCACAGGCAACACCTGCCCCCCGGAAGAAGCCAACCGGGTGATCGGCCTGATTCGCAAGGAAATGAGCATCTTGCCACAAGTATCCAGTCAAAGCAATGAAAATGTGCGGATTTTGTACGGCGGTTCGGTGAAACCCGATAACATTGACGAACTGATGGCCATGCCGGAGATTGACGGGGTGTTGGTAGGCACAGCCAGCCTTGACCCCCAGGGGTTTGCCCGGATTGTCAACTACCAAAAGACGCGCTAGGACGGGCAAAATCCAGTAGACAGGCGAAATAAAACCGGCTGCTAATTTGGGCGCGCTGCCGCAACTGCCAGCCCAAAGCCGTGAGGGTTGCCACCATCACCGGTTCAGGGTGCAAATAGGCGCGGGTGGCCTTGCTCGCCCCTGGGAACAGGCTCCCCACCCGTTTGAGGGCGCTGTAGAACCAGGTGTGAGGGGCAAAACTCACAATCAAACGGTCGCGGGCGCAACCGGCCAAATGGCGAAGCATCGCCTGCGCCTGCCCAGCAGGGTAATGAATCAGCACATCCAGGCAAATGATCACATCGTAAATACCCTGTAATTCTTCTAAATCCCCCACCACAAATTCGATATGGCGGTCAATGAACTGCCCTTGGGCATCGCGCTGGGGTAGGGCTTGGTTTTTCGCTTCCTGCACCATCTTCGGGGCAATATCACTAGCCCGCACCCGTGCTCCCCGTTGCGCCAAAGGGATGGTCAGGCTGCCCGTCCCACAGCCCACATCCGCCACCGTGACCCCCCGCAAATCCTCCGGCAACCAGGCCAAAACTGTGGCAATCGTGCGTTGATGCCCGGCGCGAATATCCGCCTGCACCCGGTTGACCGTATCCGTGCCGTAAATCTTGCGCCAACGCTCAAAACCCGTCCCGTTGAAGTAATCCTTGACCAGGAGTTTCTCATCCAGCGGCAGCTTTGCGTGCATGGCAACGGCCCCCAACGACCCACTGTTGATTGTATGCAGTTTCATGGCCTCGCTGCTGGTGCCAGATGGAACCGCCAATCCCGGCCAATCCGCACCGTCACATCCGAGTTGAGAATCCCGGTGCTGTCCACCCGCACTTCCCCAAAGCCCAACGCCGCCTGCACCGCTGCCGCCGCCTGCACATTCCCCTGCTGGGCAATAATCACCGTCTGATTGAGCGTCTCCGGCCAGGGCACCTCCCGATACAGCCGCTGGTAGCCCGCTTGCAGCAACTTTGCCGTCACCGCCGCCACCGCCCCCTGTTCCCCGGTACTGTCTTGGAGCACCACCTCGATCTGGGCCAGATGCATCGTCGGGAGCGTCGCCTCAGGAACCGCCAGACCAAAATGCTGCACCGCCACCTGCTGAATCCGGGTCGGGTCGGGAATCCAATAGCTTGCCAACTGCCCACCAGTGCCAAACCGCCCCGGCAACAAAATCATTTGAAACTTCTCCCGTGAGGTTTCCTGGGCAAACTTCGCCAGCGCCACAAGTTCTTCCCCGGTCAAATTCGTATCCACATACTGTTTGATCACCGCCAAAATCTGCGGCAAACGGGTCAGGTTTTGGGGCGTCAACGCCTGCTCCTGGAACGCCCGCATAAACATCTGTTGCCGCTGAATCCGCCCAATATCCCCCAAATCATCCTGGCGAAATAGGAGAAAATGCAGGGCTTGTTTCCCATTGAGTTTCTGCAACCCCGCCTTGAGATTGATGTACAAATGCTGGCTGTCGTCCTGATAGCGTAAATCCTTGGGCACATGGAGCGTAATCCCGCCAAGGGCATCCACCAACGCCTCAATGCCCATGGGATTCACCCGCACGTAGCGGTCAATGGGCACCCCGCCCAACAGAGCACTGACCGTTGCCGCCGCGAGCGCTGGCCCCCCCTTGGCATTGGCCTCATTTAACTTGCTGTAGGGGTCATCGCGGATCAGCACCTGGGTATCCCGCGGCAGGGACAGAGCCGTCACCGTGCCTTGGGTCGGGTCAAACCGCACCAGGATCATCGTGTCGGTTAACCCCTCAAAATCGTTCACCCGTTTTTGGTAGCCCGCCTGGGGGTCTAGGCGCACCACTTTGATGCCCATAAACAAGATATTCACCGGGCGGCTGAGCCGGGGCACCCCCCAAAATCCCCGCGCGATGGGTTCACCCAAAAAGGTTTTCGCTTCCTCCTGGCTGAGCCAACGCTGCTGTAGCGGCGTCCCCTGCAACAACAGGGCCAAACCCGCCCCTGCTGCCGCCGAAGTCAGCCCCAGCACCGTCAACAGAGTCAACCACCCCCACGCCACCCCCCGGCGGCGCAACCGCGCCGGAGCCACACGGGTGGGAGTCGGAGTCATAGACACAACCTACCTCACAAGCGCTAATCTAACTTAACCCAAACGGCCCTCCCGGGAAACGGCGCGCCCCCCGGCTCGATGCCGCCCGCCAGACCCGCACCATCCACCCCACCTGCCACAGGAAATAGCCGGAGGTGAGGATACTGTTGACCACCAAAGCCGGCAGGCCCAGGGATTCCTGTTGCGCCAAACCGGCCAAGAGAAGATAGGTCACCAGCCACAGCCCGGTAACGGTAATGACGTCACGGCTCACTTGCCGTTCCCAGCGCGAGCGGGAGTAATTCGTCAAGAGATTGACCACCGCTGGCAGCAAGCCCACCACCGGCAACAGGTAAAACAGCAAACGCAACCGGGTTCGCTCGTCCACGACCGCCAGCCCAAGGGAAACGCTGAAGATTATGGTACATTAACTGCCAATGCCTGTTCCCAGCGCGTTTGCGACCCATGTACGCCAAGATCAGCCCACCGGCCCAGGGCCGGCGGATTACCTTCATCGCCCCCGGCGTGCCCCAGGTGCCCGACGACCCGATCATTCCCTATGTGCGGGGAGATGGGACGGGGGTGGATATTTGGCCGGCGACGCAATTGGTGTTGGACCGGGCGGTGGAATTGTGCTACGGTTCTGCCCGCAAGATTCACTGGTTCAAGGTGTACGCCGGGGATGAAGCCTGCGAAGTGTATGGCGAATTTCAGTACTTGCCCCAGGACACCCTCACCGCCATTCGCGAATATGGGGTGGCGATCAAAGGCCCGCTGACCACGCCGGTTGGGGGGGGCATCCGTTCTTTGAATGTGGCGCTGCGGCAGATTTTTGACCTGTACGCCTGCATCCGGCCCTGTCGCTATTACCCCGGCACGCCCTCGCCCCACCGCCACCCGGAACAATTGGATGTGATTATTTACCGGGAAAACACCGAGGATATTTATCTGGGCATCGAATGGCCCGCAGACAGCCCACCGGCGCAGGAACTGATTCACCTTTTGAATGAACAATTCATCCCGGCCACGCCCGAACACCAGGGCAAAAAAATTCCGGCGGATAGCGGCATCGGCATCAAACCCATTAGCAAAACCGGTTCGCAACGGTTGATTCGCCGGGCCATCCAACACGCCCTGCGCTTGCCCCCGGCGAAGCAGGTGGTGACCCTGGTCCACAAGGGAAACATCATGAAATACACCGAAGGCGCGTTTCGGGACTGGGGCTATGAGTTGGTACAAACGGAATTTCGCCAGCAATGCGTCACGGAACGGGAAGCTTGGATTTTAGAAAATGTCGAGCGCAACCCAGAAATTAGCATCGTGGAAAATGCTCGACTCATCGAACCTGGCTATGACCATTTACCCCCCCAAAAACAGGCGGCCATTGCTGCCGAAGTGCAACGGGTGCTGGCGCAAATCGGCGACACCCACGGCCAGGGGCAATGGCGTACCAAGGTAATGGTCAACGACCGGATTGCCGATAGTATGTTTCAACAAATTCAAACCCGGCCCCAGGAGTATTCCATCCTGGCGACGATGAATTTGAACGGGGATTACCTTGCGGATGCGGCGGCGGCGATTGTCGGGGGGCTGGGGATGGGTCCTGGGGCCAACATCGGCGATACCTGCGCCATTTTTGAGGCCACCCACGGCACTGCTCCCAAACACGCGGGCAAAGACCGGGTGAATCCAGGCTCCCTCATCCTGTCAGGGGTGATGCTGCTGGAGTTTTTGGGCTGGCAAGAGGCCGCCGACTTGATCCAAACCGGCTTAGGACGGGCCATTGCCCAGCGCCAGGTGACCTACGATCTGGCACGGCTGATGACCCCCCCGGTAGACCCCCCCCTTTCCTGCTCCGGGTTCGCCCGCGCCATCGTGCGGGAGATGGAACATGTCAAGAAATCTTGATATTTAGGCGGTTTTGGGGGCGAAAGAGGGGGGATGTGGCTTGATCCCCTGGGAATTTTTGCTTAGATTAAGGGGTAACGTTGCGATCCCGGTATCGGGTTCTAAACCTTATGACCCAAGAAGACACGCCGCTTGAAGAGATGACCCTGCGGGAGCTGCGCCGTCGTGCCAGTGAACTAGGGATTTCTCGTTACAGTCGGATGCGCAAGGCCTCTTTGGTGACTGCCATCCGGGCGGCTGAATTGCAGATGACCTATTCCCACCATTCCCCGATGATGCAGGAGGCGAAAACCACTGTGGATACTGCGAAAGACGAATTGAAGGAAGAATTGGCCGAACCGGCGGCTGCTGGTGTGGCGACCAAGTTAAAGGATGTGGATCAAGGGTTACCGGATTTGCCGGGGGGCTATGGGGAGACCCGCATTGTGCTGATGCCCCGCGACCCCCAGTGGGCCTATGCCTATTGGGACATCCCGAATGAGGTGCGGGAGGAGCGCCGCCGTCAGGGGGGGCAGCAGTTGGCCCTACGGTTGTACGATGCCACCGGGATCAATTTGGCGGTGCAGGCGCCCCACAGTGTGCAGGAATACGCCTGCGATGAGTTGGCGCGGGAATGGTATTTGCCAATTCCGGTGAGCGACCGGGATTACGTGGTGGAAATTGGCTATCGCTGTGCGGACGGGCGGTGGTTGCGTTTAGCGCGTTCGGCGCCGGTGCGGATTCCGCCGGTGTATCCCTCGGATTGGGTCGAGGATCATTTCATCACCATTGATTTTGAGGAAGACCTGCGGGGGCGGACGTTCTTCCAGTTGGTGCCGCCGAGCGAACGGCAACCTGCGGTAGAGACGCCCGTTTACGACGAGATTATGCAGCTGGCAGGCGGGGTGGAATCCATGCGGGTGGCGGGTTCCCTGTATGGTTCCATGCAGCACGTGCCGGGTTCGCTGGTCAGCAGCGCCGAATTTGCCATCAGTTCCTACGTATTCCCCTCAGGAATTGGCCGCTGGGCGATTCCCACCTTATCGGGGGTGGGGATGTCGGGGATTGGGTTTGCCGCTTCTGTGCCCCCCATTCGGCCACGCAAGTTCTGGTTGGTGGCGGATGCGGAATTGATCGTCTATGGGGCGACAGAGCCGGATGCGACGGTCACGGTGGGTGGGCGACCCATTAAACTCAATCCCGATGGTACGTTCCGCTTCCAGATGAGCTTCCCGGATGGGAATTTGGACTTCCCGATTTTTGCGGTGGCTGCCGATGGGGAGCAAAACCGGGAAATCCACATGACCTTTGACCGCCGTACCTTGGCACGCCGCACCAACACCCGCGAAGAAGCGGTAGAGGAATGGTTGCACGGTTAAGGTAGCGGCCATTCTGATCCGAAATAGTCACGTTACCCCCCCTTGTGTGTTTGGGGGGGTTTATCGTTTTTGTGATGGTGAAGGTAATATAAAAGCAGGCATTTTTTGACTAAGGAATTGCGGAAATTGCCGACGTATCGTCTATGACTTCAGCCTAGAGGAGTCAATTGATGTCCACCCGTGAAATGATTCGCCACCGGTTCAGCGTCGCGCAATATCACCGGATGATCGAGGCTGGTATTTTTGCCCCGGATGAGCGGCTGGAATTGATTCACGGAGAGCTGGTCACCATGTCGCCCATTAACTGCCGTCATGCCGCTGGCGTGAATCGTCTCAACGTAATTTTAGGAAGGCGTTTGAACCAAAGAGCATTACATATCATCCAAAACCCGATTACGCTAGCAGATTCGGAGCCGCAGCCGGACGTGGCCATTGTGCGCTGGCGGGATGATTTTTACTTGGCAGGGCATCCCACACCCCCAGATATTTACTGGATTATCGAAGTTGCTGACACAAGCATTGCTTATGACCGAGACATAAAAGTTCCCCTGTATCTGGCAGCAGGCATTCCCGAAGTTTGGCTCATTAACTTGGATGCCGATTGCCTGGAAGTCTATCGCCAGGAAACACAACAGATTTTGCAGCGAGGGCAGATGTTCGCACCTTTGCAATTCCCAGAACTTGTTTTTGGTGTTGATGAATTATTGGGTTGATCAGGTACAACAAATTCACAAAGTGATGTATATACTAAACATATTGTTTTACCGATTCGTTTATGACTGACGCCCAAGCTTGTTTAGGTCACTATCGCATTGGTTTTCTTGGTGGCGCTCGCTATACCTATCCCTTGAGTACTACCCATCAAAAAAAGTTCGCTTTGCTCAAAAATTTAGGTACGCTATTCGTGATCGGATTTTCTGTAGATTGGCGACCCCGTTTTTTTCAACAAGAAGCTAGTTTTTATCTGTTGGCCAATTTACCTATTCCCTTATTGCGTTATATGCAATTTTACATGATTACTCCTATAATTTTGATCTGGTTGGTTCTGCGCTACAATATTCAAATCATCATCGCGCAAAGTCCCTACGAGGCTCTCGCGGCGGTTTGGGTGAAAAATTTAGTTAAATGGTGGGGCCACCCCCTATCCTTAGTGGTGGAAAGTCATGGGGATTTTGAACATTACTTATTTCTACAACGAAGGGTTTTATGGCCGAATTTGTATAAAAAAATTATGCAAAGTGTCGCCCGTGCCACTCTCAACCAAGCCGATGTTCTACGCTCAATTTCTCATGCGGTGCGAGAGCAACTCAAACGATATGCTCCGGATACTCCCATCGTAGAATTTATGGCCTGGACGGATATAGGTTCCTTTTGGGATGCAGGTTCCCAGGTGACATCGAAACAATTAACCGTTGTATATGTGGGGGTTTTGATTCCCCGCAAGGGACTAACGCATCTCATTACAGCTTTTGGTCAAGTGGTACGCAGGGTACCGGCAAGTGAATTACGCATTATCGGCCGCCCGGAAAATCCCGATTATTTCCAATCTCTCAAACAGCAAACTGCAGCACAGGAATTATCAGAAAAGGTGATTTTTTTACCGGAAATACCTCAGCAGGAACTTTGTTATCAAATTGCCGAAAGTAGTGTCTTAGTACTTCCTTCGCTCTCAGAAGGTTTGGGACGGGTTTTGGTCGAAGCGATGGCAGCGGGTACGCCGGTGATTGGCAGTTCTGTTGGTGGTATCCCTGATATCATCAAAGAGGGGGTGACAGGTTTTTTAGTACCCCCTGGGGATGAAAATGCGCTGGCAGAGAAGCTAATTTATTTGCTAGAAAATCCTCATGAAGTGCTGGCAATGGGACAACGGGGACGGGAGTTTGTCCAAAGCTATTTCAGCCCAGAGATTTACTATCAGGGTTACCAAAAGATTTGCCAGTTATGTATGCCATCTCAATCGTAGGTTAAATCCATGAACATTTTAGTGTTTAATTTAGCGACCGATGCCCATGACCCAATTCTGGGGTTTACAACGCTTTGGTTAAATAAACTGGCTGAAAAGGTATCAACAATTCATGTGATTACCATGCGTTCTGGGGTATTAAAACTGCGAGAGAATATCACGGTCTATTCCCTGGGTAAGGAATGGGGCTATAGTGAACCCCGACGAGCCATACGTTTTTACAGATTTCTGTATCGTATTCTCCAATCTCAATCTATTGATTTATGTTTTTCACACATGACCCCGATTTTTACGAATTTGGCCGCCCCCGTCTTAAAAGTTTTGGGGATTCCCATTGTCACCTGGTATGCCCATCCGAGTTTAACCGGTCAACTCAAACTTGCCCATCATTTCTCAACACGCATGGTGACCAGTATTGCCACTGCCTATCCCTACCGCCATGATAAGTTAGTCGTTGTTGGGCAGGGAATTGATACAGATTTATTTGCACCTTCAAGTAATCCATCCGTAGATAAGTTCACAGCTAATCATCCTCATGACCAATGCCCCTTAGTCTTAGCAGTCGGTCGCCTTTCTCCGGTGAAAGATTATGGCACATTAATTACTGCGGTTGGGCATTTGATTTCCCAGACATCCCATCGAGTTAAATTACTCATTGTGGGGAATCCGACAAATGTTCAGGATACAATTTATGTGCAGTCTCTGCAGGCGCAAGTCCAGCGATTAAACTTGGCATCTGTGGTCACATTTCAACCGGCGGTCTCGATGTATGAATTACCAGAGATTTATCGGCGTTGTACGGTTTATGTGAATCTGACACCAACGGGTTTCGGGGATAAGGTAGCTTTGGAAGCAATGGCCTGTGGCAAGGTTTGTTTAGCAGCAAATAGCGGGTTTCGGGAAACTCTGGGCATCTATGCGGAGCAGTTATTATTCACCCACGCCAACCCCCAGGATTTGGCCCAGAAATTAGCGGCAATTCTTTCTTTGGAGGATGAACAGCGACAAATGATTGGTAATTATCTCCGCCAACAAATTATTAAATACCATAGTCTAGACCGGCTCATGCACAATTTACTCCAGTTATTTCAGCAACTAACTCATGCTTAAAGTGGCTTTGATTTGTCCTTTTGATTTAGCACGACTTTCGGGAACGCCGGTGCGTGCAAATATAACGGCTCAAGTGCTGAATAATCATTGTGAATTGCTGGTCTGTGCCACAGGGGGCAGAGATGCTTATGTCAAAGTGATTTCTGAAGTTTGGGAACCCCGTCGCCACCGACGACCTCGGTTTCGTTTAGACCGTTTTACTGCCCAAGTTTTACATGCCCTCCAGACATTTCAACCGGATGTGATTCACCTAGTGACTCCCACCGGAATTCTCAGTGCCCTGCTCTATAAAATGCACCATCCCCAGGTAAAAATTATTACGGAAATCCATGGCTTGACCTGTTATGAAATGACCCGTGGCAGTTGGCTGGCTCGGCATCTATTTCAGTTTTTTGACTTGTTAAGTTTACGTTTTGCCCATCATATTATTGCGATGAGTTACAGTCAAAAAAAATTAATTTTGCAATTGTTTGGGCAGAGTTTAGAGAAAAAAATTTCGGTTCTTTGGGGACCGGTTGACCTGGACATGATTCAGCCGATGCCCTGGCCTACCAGTGAAACTCTGACCCTTGGTTATCTGGGAAATGGTAATTTTTGGCAGGGGATTGACTTAATTCTCCAGGCGGTTGAAGCGTTAAAAAATTACCCGCACGTCCACTTTGTTTTGGGGGGCATTCAACCTGATCTCTATCAAATTCAATTACCTGACCCTCTGCCTGCCAATCTCACGGTGATTCCCAAGGTGCCTGTTGGTGAAGAAAATCACTTTTTTAGCCGATGTCAGGCTTTGATTTCCAGTCGCATTGGGGGGGCAGTTACCGAGAGCCAATACCCCTACAAACTCTCCTACTATTTGGCTGCCGGACGACCGATTATTGCTTCTGACGTCAGTGACCAACGGCTGATTATTGAACAGGCAAAGTGCGGTTTGATTTTTGACCCTACCCGACCGGAAACCTTAGTAGAAAGCATTATTACACTTGCCCATCTCAGCCAGGCAGAACGGCAAAGAATGGGTGAAAATGGCCGCCGGTTTGCAGAAGCATATTTAGGTTTAGAAAAATTGGGGACAACCCTGTTGGGAATTTACGAGAAAAGTTAAATAGGGGCAGGGCTAACACCTCACCCCGCCCCAGCAACGCGATTAAATCAAGGGCGCCATGACCACTTCATGGCTGTCCAGCAGCTCTTGCAGTTCCTCCGCATCAACCGTTTCTTTCTCTATCAACATTTGCGCCAATTTGTCCAACAAGACCCGGTTACTGGTGAGCACCTGTTTGGCCTGTTGGTAGGCCGCATCAATCAACCGGCGTACCTCTTCGTCAATCAACGCGGCGGTTTCCTCGGAAAAGTCCCGCTCCATGGCAATTTCCCGCCCCAGAAACATACCGCCCTGACTGCGCCCCAAAGACACCTGCCCCACCCGGTCGCTCATGCCATAGCGCATGACCATCTGCCGCGCCACCCGTGCTACCTGTTGCAGGTCGTTGGCCGCCCCGGTGGTGACTTCCTCCTCGCCAAAGACGATCTCTTCCGCTACCCGCCCACCGAGCGCCACCGCCATCTGGCTTTGCAGATAACTGCGGCTGTACAAACCCGAATCCATCCGGTCCTCGTTCGGGGTAAACCAGGTCAGACCCCCTGCCCGCCCCCGGGGAATGATGCTGATTTTCTGCACCGGGTCGTAATCAGGCATCAGCGCCCCCACCAGGGCATGACCCGCTTCGTGGTAGGCCACCAGGGCTTTGCGCCGCTCGCTCATCATCCGGTCTTTTTTCTCCGGCCCAGCCAACACCCGGTCAATCGCATCGTTGATTTCGTCCATGGAAATCTCGCTCAAGGAACGGCGGGCCGCCAAAATGGCCGCTTCATTCAGCAAGTTGGACAAATCCGCCCCGGTAAACCCCGGCGTGCGACGGGCAATTTTTTCTAAATCCACATCGGGAGCCAACACTTTCCCGCGGGCGTGGACTTGCAAAATCTCCAACCGCCCCTTGTAGTCGGGACGGTCCACCACCACCTGCCGGTCAAACCGCCCTGGGCGCAACAAGGCCGCATCCAACACATCCGGACGATTGGTCGCCGCAATAATAATGATCCCCGTGTTGCCCTCAAAGCCGTCCATTTCGGTCAAAAGCTGGTTGAGGGTTTGCTCCCGCTCGTCGTTGCCACCCCCCAAACCGGCTCCCCGCTGGCGACCCACCGCATCAATTTCATCAATAAACACGATGCAAGGGGCATTTTGCTTGGCCTGCTCGAACAAATCCCGCACCCGCGACGCCCCCACGCCGACAAACATTTCCACAAATTCAGAACCGGAGATGCTAAAAAAAGGCACGCCTGCTTCTCCGGCCACCGCCCGCGCCAACAGGGTTTTCCCCGTTCCCGGCGGCCCCACCAGCAACACCCCCTTGGGAATTTTCGCCCCAACGGCGGTAAACCGGTCGGCATTTTTCAAAAAGTCCACCACTTCCGCCAATTCCAGCTTGGCCTGGTCAATCCCCGCCACATCCGCAAAGGTCACCTGGGTTTGGGGTTCCATGTGCACCCGCGCCCGCGACTTGCCAAAATTCATTGCCTGGGAACCCGGCCCCGCCTGCGCCCGCCGCAACAAAAAGAACAACCCCACCAGCAACAACACCGGCAGGAACAAACTGCTCACCGCCCGGAACCAAAACCCTTCCTCCCGCCGAGGAATCACCGAAATATCCACATTCTTTTCCGTCAGGATGTTGATCAAATCCGGGTCGTTGGGCAGATTCACCATCACCCGTTCCCCGTTTTGGCGCACCACTTCCGCCTGCGTCCGGTCTGAGGTAATGCTCACTTTGGCCACCTGCCCCGCCTGCACCGCATCAATAAATTGGCTGTAACGCCACACCTCCACCTGCGGACGGCGGTCAAAAAAGGCAGTGCCCAAGGCCACCACCACAATCGCCAACAACACATAAAGCCCCACGTTGCGCCACCGCTTATTCACCGGCCCGACTCCTTCGCGAACGGAAAAAAATTGTTTTTTTCCATGGTAACCCAAGCCACCGGATTGTGAACAATTGTTACAAAATCTAGGAAACGACCCCTGAACCGGCCTGCGGCTGGGCCACGGGCAACCAGAAGCCTGCTAAGCAGGCACCCGCACCAAATCTGCTCCCAACCCCCGCAGTTTTTCCTCCAACCGTTCGTAGCCCCGGTCCAGGTGGTGCAGGCCGCTGATGACCGTTTCCCCCTGGGCTGCCAACCCTGCCAACACCAATGCCGCCGAAGCCCGCAAATCCGTGGCCGTCACCGGCGCCCCCGAAAGAAACGGCACCCCCTGGATCACCGCGTGGTTGCCCTTGACCCGGATATTCGCCCCCAACCGTTGCAGTTCCGCCACATGGCGCAGGCGGTTCTCAAACACCGTTTCCGTCACCACACTGCTGCCTTCGCTCAGAGTCAACAAGGCCATAAACTGCGCCTGCATATCCGTCGGAAAGCCGGGAAACGGCAGGGTTTCAATATCCGTCCCCGTGTACACGCCCGCCCCCGGATGCACCCGCACCGCATTGGGGGGTTCCACCGTCACCTGAAAACCAATCTCATTCAACTTCGCCATCACCGCGGTCACATGCTCAGGGATCACCGGCGCAATCACCACCTCCGAACGGGTAATCGCCGCCGCCACCATGAACGTCCCTGCTTCAATCCGGTCGGGAATAATGCTGTATTCGGTGCTGTGTAAACGGGGCACGCCCACGACCGTAATGGTTTTCGTCCCCGCCCCCCGGATTTTTGCCCCCATACTGCGGCAGAAATTCGCCAAATCCACCACCTCCGGCTCCTGGGCGGCATTTTCGATCACCGTTTCCCCGTCGGCCAACGTCGCCGCCATCATCAGGGTTTCCGTCGCCCCCACACTGGGGTAATCCAAATAAATATTGGCCCCTTTCAACTTGCGGGCGTAGGCATGCACCATCCCATGCTCGATCTGCACCACCGCCCCCATCGCCTGCAACCCCCGCACGTGCAATTCCACCGGGCGCGCCCCAATCGCACACCCGCCTGGCATCGGCACCCGCGCCACCCCCAACCGCGCCAACAAAGGACCAATCACAAAAAAACTCGCCCGCAGTTGGCTGACAATTTCGTAGGGCGCCAAAGAACGGTGCAAATGGCTCACATCCAGGTCCAAAACCCCCCGGTCATAGCGCACCTTCACCCCCAAGGCGGTCAACACCTGCCCCATGCGATGCACATCCACCAAATCGGGCACGTTGCGAATCCGGCACTCCTGGGGACACAACAGCGCCCCGGCCATCACCGCCAAGGCCGAATTTTTCGCCCCACTCACCATCACTTCCCCCCGCAAAGGCACCCCGCCCCGGATACGCAACACGGCATCCGCCTTGAGCAATTCCGCCGCCTGGATGGTCATGTCCAACTCCTCAACACCCAACCCCGATGGCGCTGCACCAGCCCACCTTGGTCTCATCTTACTCTAGACCGCCGGAAAATCAAGCGGTCGGACGGGACATTCCCACAGGCGTTTGCAAACGCGGCATTGCCTGCCGCACCAGCGCCGTCACCGCCGTTGTCTTGGCGTCGTACATACTGGTCATCAAGCGGGGATACAGGCCAATGCCAATAACCGGCACCAGCAAACAGGCAATAATAAACACCTCCCGCGGCTCGGCGTCAATTAATTTTTCATGGGCCACCAATTCCTCATTCTCCGGCCCGTAGAAAATCTGCCGCAACATCGATAGCAGATAAATGGGTGTGAGAATCACCCCCACCGCCGCCAACACCAGCACCAACGCCTTAAACGGCAACGTATAGGCATCACTGGTGGCAAACCCAATAAACACCATCAATTCCGCCACAAACCCACTCATCCCCGGCAACGCCAGCGACGCCAACGAACAGGCCGTAAACATGGCAAAAATTTTGGGCATTTTCTGCCCCACCCCACCCATTTCCTCCAGGATCAACGTATGGGTACGGTCGTAGGTGGCCCCCACCAGGAAAAACAAACTCGCCCCGATCAACCCATGAGAGACCATCTGCAATACCGCCCCGCTCAACCCCGTTGTCGTATAAGAGGCAATCCCCAGCAACACAAACCCCATGTGGGAAATAGACGAATAGGCAATTTTACGCTTCAGATTCCGCTGGGCAAACGAGGTCAACGCCGCATAGATAATGTTCACCACCCCCAAAATCGCCAACACCGGCGCAAACACCGCATGGGCCTCCGGGAGCATTTCCATATTCATCCGTATCAGGGCATAGCCCCCCATCTTCAGCAAAATCCCCGCCAGCAACATATGCACCGGCGCCGTCGCCTCCCCATGCGCATCCGGCAACCAGGTATGCAAAGGGAAAATCGGCAACTTCACCGCATAGGCAATCAAAAACGCCCCATAACACCACAACTGCAACACCAGGGGATAGGACTTGAGCATCAAATCCCGCATCTCAAAACTGATCGTATCCCCATAAAACGCCAGCGCCAGCCCCGCCACCAAAATAAATAAAGACCCCCCCGCCGTATAGACAATGAACTTATTGGCCGCATACTGACGTTTGTACCCACCCCAGATCGCCAACAGCAGATACACCGGGAGCAACTCCAACTCCCACACCAGGAAAAACAACAGCATATCCTGCACGGCAAACACAGCAATCTGCCCGCCGTACATCGCCAGCATCAGGAAATAAAACAGACGGGGTTTGAGCGTCACCGGCCAAGCCGCCAAAATTGCCAGCGTCGTCACAAACCCGGTAAGCAACACCAAAGGCATTGACAGCCCGTCCACCCCCACCGACCAATTCAGGCCAATTTGGGGCAACCAGGCATACCGCTCCACCAACTGCAATTCCGCCGAATCCAGGTCATAACCCGACCAAAAGGCATAGGCAATCAGCGCAAAATCCACCAACCCCACCGTCAGCGCATACCACCGCACCGTCCGCCCGTCCTTGTCCGGCAACACCGGAATCAGCAGCGATGCCACCACCGGCAGGAGAATAATTGTCGTCAACCAGGGAAAATCCGCCACCACAAGCCCTACCTCCACCAACGGGTTAGCAAACGGTCATAAAGCCAAGCCAGACACCAACACCAAACCCAGCACCGCCACCAAAATCACCAAAGCATAACTCTGCACCCGGCCATTGTTCAGGTACTTGAGCACCTCCCCCGTCACCAGCGTCACCAGCCCCGTCAAATTCACCAACCCATCAATGATGCGATAGTCCGTCTCCAGAGCTTGCCGCGCCAACCGCCGCAACGGCAGAGCAAACCATTGCTCATACAGGTCATCCCAGTACCACTTGTGCGCCAAAAACTCGTACAGCCGCGGGAACCGCTCCGCCAGAGGTTCCACCCCCGTAAACTTACCCCCATAGCAGACCCACGCCAGGGCAATGCCGACCAACCCCACCCCCACCGACGACCCGGCCATTAACCAAAACCCACCCCAATCAAACCCCGCCAGGTCAGGAACCACCTGCAACGCCGAACCCGGCTCCTGCAAAAAATGCTCGAAATAATTCCCAAACGGCAGCCCCACCAACCCCACCAACACCGACGGCACCGCCAGCAGCACCAAGGGCAACGTCATCGTCCAAGGGGATTCATGGGGTTTTGCCGCCTGAGCGTGGGGTTCCGCATGGGCCAACTCCTCCACCCGCATCGCCCCCGGCCCAAACGCCAACCCGCGAAATTCCCCCCCAAAGGTCAGGAAATACATCCGAAACATATAAAACGCCGTCATCCCCGCCGTCAGCCAGCCGACCAGCCACAGTCCCCGATTGGCTTCCCAAACCACCTGGAGAATTTCATCCTTCGACCAAAATCCCGCAAACGGCGGTATGCCGCAAATGGCCAGCGTCCCAATCAAAAACGTCACCGCCGTAATGGGCATATATTTCCGCAACCCGCCCATATTACGCATATCCTGCGCCCGCACCGGGTCATGTCCCACCACCGCTTCCATCGCATGAATCACCGACCCAGAACCCAGAAACAGCATCGCCTTGAAATAGGCATGGGTCATCAGGTGAAACATCCCCGCCACCGGCGCTGCCACCCCCATCGCCATCACCATATAGCCCAACTGGGAAATGGTCGAATAGGCCAACCCCTTTTTGATGTCGTTTTGGGCCAGGGCAATCGTCGCCCCCAAAAACGCCGTAAACGCCCCCGTCCAGGCCACCACCTGCAACGTCACCGGCAAATGCTCATACACCGGCATCATCCGGGCCAGCAAAAACACCCCCGCCGCCACCATCGTCGCCGCATGAATCAACGCCGAAATCGGTGTTGGACCTTCCATCGCATCCGGCAACCACACATGCAAAGGCGCTTGTGCTGACTTGGCTACCGGCCCCAAAAACACCAAAATCCCAAACCCTGTTGCCAGCCACACCGGCAAACTTCCCGCCGCCAACAACGCCGCCACCTGTTTCGCAATCGCAGTAAATTCCAGTTCCCCCGTGGCCCAATAAAACCCCAAAATCCCCAACAACAGGCCAAAATCCCCCACGCGGTTGACGATAAACGCCTTTTGCGCCGCCTCGCGGGCGGCCACCCGGTCATACCAAAACCCAATCAGCAGGTAGGAACACATGCCCACCAATTCCCAAAACACATACACCTGCACCAGATTGGGACTCAGCACCAGCCCCAACATCGAAGCGCCAAACAAACTCAAGTAGGCAAAAAAGCGGGAATAGCCCTGGTCATGCGCCATGTAGCCATCGCTGTAGAGCATCACCAGCAGCGATACTGTCGTGACAATCACCAGCATCAAGCTACTGAGCCGGTCCACCACCAACCCCATCTCCAGGTGAAACGGCCCAGCCACCGCCCAAATGAAACGCCACGTGTAGGGTTCATGCCCCAACACCTGACTCCAGAACAAGGCTGCCGACAGGCTCAGCGACCCACCCATCAGCAGCAAAACCAACACTGCATTCCCCTGCCGCAGGCGACTGGTCCATTCCCCAAAGGTAATCAACCCGGTTCCCACCAAAGCTGCCCCCAGGAGAGGCAGCACGGGTATCAGCCAAGCATGTTCGTAGAGCCACTGTTCCATAGGTATCCTGCGCACAGGGACAAAACCGTTAACATTTTGCCACAAATTTAGGACACTCTCACAGCCATTAAACCCCAAATCCGCCGCCTGGATAGGGATTCACCGCCCCGCCGTCCCCAGTTATCAGGAATCCTTCAAGAATCGCGCCCAAGGAATCCACTCAGCCACCGCTTGGGTCAAATGTTGCAGCATCTGCCGCCGCTGCTGTGGGAAATCCGGTACCTGCACGGATAAAGGTGTATATCCCCGCCGCAAACGGAGTTGATTCAACCACGTTCTCCGCCATGCCCCATTTTCAAACACCCCATGCAAATAAGTGCCCCAAATGCGTCCGGTACTATCTACATAACCCAGGTTGGGATCAGTGAATAAGGGGTTAATTTCGCCAAGAACCTGGGTCAAACCCTGATGAATTTCATAACCTCTAACCATTAAATCCGGTACGGGAGTAACTGACAAAACCTCCCGTTGCTGTGTAATTTTATTGCCGGTAATCACAGTCCTAATCGGTAACAAACCCAAACCCTCTTTATACGTCACATTACTTTCTAAACCTGCTGGGTCTGTCACATCCATTCCTAACATCTGCATCCCGCCACAAATTCCTAAGACCCATCCCCCCTGATGAAAATAGGTTTTAATCCGCTGTGACAAACCCATTTGGTGCAACCAATCCAAATCCAAAAGGGTAGTTTTACTCCCAGGCAAAATCACCGCATCCGGCGTACCAAAATCCTGCGCCGACTGGATGTAATATACCTGCACGGTTGGCTCAGCCAATAAGGGGTCAAAATCGGTTGAATTACTAATTCTAGGCATACGAATAATGCCAATTTGTAAATCCGTATGACCCTTTTGCCAAGTACACAAACTCAAGGAATCTTCGGCCGGTAATGCTGTTTCCAGCCAGGGGATCACGCCCAATACCGGAATCCCGGTCGTATTTTCTAACCAGTCCAATCCCGGTTGCAAAATGGATAATTGCCCCCGGAATTTATTAATCACTAAACCTTTAATGAGTGCCCGTTCTTCCGGTTCCAGCAACGCCAACGTACCAACAATATGGGCAAACACACCTCCCGGATTTATATCACCGACGAGAATCGTTTTTGCCTGGAGATACTTGGCCACCCGCATATTGGTCAAATCCCGATGTTTGAGATTAACTTCTGCCGGTGAACCTGCCCCTTCACACACAATGTAGTCGTACTCCCGTTGCAATTCCGCCAAGGCCTCTGTGATGGCCTGCCACCCCCGCTCAAAGTAATTTTGGTAATAATCTGCTGCCTGCGTAACCCCCACAACCTGTCCCCGGATAATCACCTGGGAAGTCTGATTCCCTTGGGGTTTAAGCAGAATCGGATTCATCGCAGTTGTCGGTACAATGTCTGCTGCCCATGCCTGTACCGCTTGAGCGTAACCCATTTCCCCCCCATCCGCCGTGACGTAGGCATTGAGTGCCATATTTTGCCCTTTGAACGGAGCAACCCGATAGCCCTGCTGGGCCAGCCAACCACACAGCGCCGTCACCAGCAACGACTTCCCCGCATTCGACGTACAACCAACTACCATGAGAGCGGGCATAATAGGAACATATCCTCTCTATTCACGGCAGCCATCATGAATTATTTAACAAAATCCCGCTACATGAAAGGTGTGCAATGTCCCAAGTATTTATGGCTTGATGTTCATGCGCCGGAAAAAGCCAGTCCTCCTTCTGAGAATCAAAAAACTCAATGGCAACAGGGCACAGAAGTAGGCATTTTAGGGCGGAAATACTTTCCTGACGGAGTACTGGTCAGTGGTTTTAGTAACCAAAAATGTCAAGAAAAAACAATGGATTTACTCACTCAAGGAGTTGAGTGTTTATTTGAGGCCACCTTTGCCTGGGAAGGAATTCTGGTGAAAGCTGACGTACTACGCAAAATTGCGGCTAATGCCTGGGAGCTTATCGAAATCAAGTCCAGTACTAAAGTTAAAGAAGAATATCTCGAAGATTTAGCCATTCAATGGTATGTAATCCAGATGAATGGTATTTCTTTAGGCAAAGCATCGGTTATGCACATCAACAGCCAGGATTGTTTTTACCCTGATCTGAGCAATTTATTTATCCAAGCGGATGTTACCGACCAGGTGCAAAGTATTGTTGCGCAAATGCCCCAGCGGTTAGAACAGTTTCAGGCATGGTTAAACCAAGCAACAGAATTAGAGTATCCGATTGGGGATCATTGTCACCAACCCTACCCCTGTCCTTTCAAAGACTACTGCTGGCAGAATGTCCCGGAAATTTCTATTTTCCAAATTCCCTACCTAGACAAGAAAAAGAAAGCAGCACTCATTGCTGAAAACACCTTCCATCTTGAGCATTTGTCTAGAGATTTTATCAGCACCCTATCACCCAACCAACAGCGGTTCTTAGACTGCTATCTCAAACAGGAAATTTATATCGATCATGCAGCCATTCGGGAGTTATTAGACCAGCTTGTTTACCCCTTATACTTTTTTGATTTTGAAGCTACAAATCCAGCAATCCCACGATTTCACGGCATGCGTCCCTACCAGCGAATTCCCTTTCAATTTAGCTGTCATATTCTCACCGAAGATGGAGAACTGAGTCATTGTGAGTATCTCCACACGAATCGGGAAGACCCCCGTCTGCCGCTCGTTGAAGCTCTGGTTCAGGCAATTGGTCATAAGGGTTCTGTGATTGTTTACAATCAAGGCTACGAAAAATCTGTCCTACGGGAATTAGCGGAATTTATGCCCCAGTTTGCCCCACAACTGAACAGTATTGTTGACCGGTTGTGGGATCAAATGGTCATTTTTCAGCACCATTATCAGCACCCAGCTTTCTTGGGTTCTACGTCACTCAAAAAAGTGTTACCCGTTCTCATTCCCCATTTGAGTTATCAAGAATTGGCCATCAGTCAGGGGGACATGGCGAAAAACCGCTGGGAAATGGCTATCAACTCAGATGATTTAGTCACTCAGGCGCAAACCTGGCAAGAATTGCGAGCGTATTGTCATCAAGATACTCTAGCAATGGTTGAACTGCACCGTTACTTAGTCAATCTTGTGCAAAATACCTAATACATTTCGCGTTTATTATCCGAGATAATCAGAACATAAAGATACTGTTCCAACATGAGCAATAACTCAGTTAATTGACTTGCAACGGTTGCGGCATCGGTCGGCTGACCTGTATGCCAGTCACGGGGATACAGTTCTAGCCAGCGCGTCTGTATTTCATGGAATTGCATAGGTATTTCTAGCAGAGGCCATAGCACTGTGGCTGCAACAAAATCCAAGATTACCTGTGCCTGAAAAAAGGAACTTTGCGCCGGGGTTTTCAGAAAGTTAGACAGAGTGAAAGATTGCCTTTTCTCTAAAGCCATTTGCCACGCTGATTTTAGCAATTCTGTCTGCAATTGGGGGTGTAAGTAAATCCAAGATATCGGTGTTAATTGCGTTGTTTGAGTCGGTTGGGGATGACCACACCAAAAATCAATCAGTCGCTCGCCGGGATGGAGCAAATCCACCAGATAAAATTGCTCCCAGGGGGTAGCCATTGCTACAGCAGCAGCAATCACAGTAGGTACATTGTCTGGATCAGTGAATAATTCCATCAACCGCCATTTACGCCAGCGTACCATTTCGATCAATTCTAAGCCAGCAAATTCTACGTAGTCACGAACCTCTAAGGGGCTAAATCCTTTATCACATTGGAACAAATAATTCATTAAAATATACTCTTGACCCAACTTATCTAAACGCTTACCTAAAGCAGGTTGCCAACAATTTTTTTTGAGACTGACGTCGTCCCGCAACTGTTGCATAATGACACGCACTGTATGAATTGCCTCTTCTTCAGGATTATTTTTTTTGAGACCAAGCCACTCAAAAAATTCTTGCCCACGATATTGTTCCAGACGCTGGTAGCGGTCATGGAAATTGACCCGCAGGATACCTTGGGGTTTTAAGACCTGGGCTAAGGCCTGTAATGTCAGACCTGGATGATCGGATAGGTAGATAACTTCATCACAGTTAATGTAATCAAATTGATAGCGCAGAGAACTAATTTGCTCAATAGGCATGACGTGAAATTCACATCTTTTTATCCCATGATGACATAAGCGATAACGGGCTAATTCAATTGATTTTTCCGATAAATCCACACCCACAATATGTGCTTTTGTAGTCAAGCAGGGTAAGGTCGTCGTATTATAGGATAGATGCTGTGGAGAAAAGCGATGGCAAGACCATACAGTTACGATTTGCGTCAAAAAGCAGTCGCAGCAGTCTTAAAGGGGGCAAAACTAGTTGAGGTTAGTGAGTTATTTGGTATGAGCATCAGAA
>NZ_JBRCEP010000070.1:0-41827 GCF_053491055.1 Gloeomargarita sp. | reverse complement strand
GATTTGGGGGACGGGGCTGGGGTTGTCGCAGCAAAAGTTGTTCTTCCTGCCGATTCAGCATACGGATTTTATCTTTGCGGTGTTTGCCGAGGAGTTGGGTCTGGTGGGGAGTTTGTTGTTTTTGGGGTTTTTGCTGGTGTATGCGGGGGTGGGGTTGCGGGTGGCGATGAAGGCGGAAAAGCAGCCGGGGTTGCGGTTGGTGGCTTTGGGGGCGACGGTGTTGTTGGTGGGGCAGTCCCTGGTGAATGTGGGGGTGGCGACGGGGGTGTTGCCGACGACGGGCTTGCCGCTGCCGTTTTTTAGCTATGGGGGGAATGCGTTGCTGGCCAATTTCCTGCTGGCGGGGCTGTTGGTGCGGGTGGCGCGGGAGACGGAACGGGGGGCGGTGCTGTCTTGGCCGCAGGGATAGCCAGGGTGTCTGTTTATACTGAAGGTAAGGAGCAAAGCGGTTGCCATGACCGTGACGATGGGCAAACCACGCTTGCCTTGCCGGCAGTTGCGCCGCTGCACGCTGTTGTCGCTGCTGTTTGGGGCGGCGGGGTTGGTGGTGGTGGCAGGGACGGAGTTGCAACAGGCGTTGTTGGCTATGAAACCGGAGTTTGAGCGGCGCCATCCGGGGGTGCAGTTGGATTTGTACTTTCGGGGTTCCCAGGCGTTGGCGAACGATTATTTGGACAACCGTTATCAGAACCTGACGCCGACAATTTTGATCCCGGCCAATGGGGAGATTTTGGTCAAGTTGGCGCAGGATTGGCAGGCGCGGGAACGGAGTGAGCCGTTTTATGGGGCGCCCAAACCGATTGCCAAGACGTTTTTGGTGGGGATTGCCTGGCCGCAACGGGGACGGGTGTTGTTTCCCCAGGGGCGGTTTGATTGGGGACGGGTGGTGCAGGCGTTGCGGGCAGGACAGTGGGTGGCGCTGGGAGCACTGGCGCAGTGGGGTAGTTTTGATTTCCGCATGACCGACCCGTTGCGCTCTAACAAATGAAGGTTCCGGGGTGGCGGGCGGCAGTGGCGGTGACGGCGGTGACCCTGGGGGTCGGGGTTTTGGATGCCCAAGGTGCGTTGACGCGTTGGGAATTGTGGGGCTACGACCGGCTGCTTGTTTGGCAACCGACCGCAAAGTTGGAACTGCCGCTGGTGCGGGTGTGGGTGACGCCTGAAGATATGCAGGGACGCCAGCGGCTCACGGACCGGGAATTGCACCGCTTGCTGCAAAAATTGCTCGCCGAGCAGGTGGCGGTGGTGGGGGTGGACATGATCCGGGATGTACCGGTGGGGGGGGACGCGGCGGCGCAAAAGCAATTGGTGCGGTTGGTGGCGCAACAGGCACAGGCGCTCCAGGGGCGGTTCATTCTCACCTGTGTGTTGCCGGAGGGCGAGCAGGTGGGGGGTGGGCCGCCGCCGGGTTTGCCGCAACTGCTCGAGGTGGTGGGCTTTGCCGATGTGGTGCTGGACCCAGACCGGGTGGTGCGGCGCAGTTTGCTGGCACAGGCCACGGCCCAGGTAACCCCCACCCTGGGCACCCCAGCCTGTCATGCCCGGCATTCCCTAAGTTTTTTGACGGCGTTGACCTATTTGGAACAACAGGGCTACCGCCTGCGGGTCACGCCCCAGCAGCAGTTGCAGATTCACCACACCGTCATTCCCCGTTTGACGGCAGACGCCGGGCCTTATCGGGGGGTGGATGCGGCGGGGTATCAGATTTTGCTGCGCTACCAGCGACCGGCAACCGCAGCGGTGACCATGCGCCAAGTGATGGCGGGGCAATCCCCTATACCCCTGCGCAACCGGGTGGTGCTGGTGGGCTATGGGGAAGGGGCGGCGAAAACCGTTCTTACCCCCCTTGGTGCGCTTCCTTCGGTCGAATGGCACGCCCAAGCAACTGGGCACATCTTACGGTTGGTGTTGGGGGGCGAACGGCCGCTTTGGTGGTGGCCGCGCTGGGGGCAGGGGGTGTGGCTGTTGGTGTGGAGTGGCGTGGGGGCGTGGGCGGGCGGTCGGGCCAAACGGCAGTTGACCTGGGAACCGCTCTGGCTGCCGGGGCTATTGGTCCTCACCGCCATCGGTGCCGGTGTTTTGGGCGGTTGGGTGCCCTGGGTGGCTCCCGGTTTGGCCTACCTGGTCACAGGAATGTGGATGTGGGGATGGGTGCCCCGTCCCTTGGGGGTTTTCCGGCCACACCTCCACCGGACGCTGGCGCGGGGCAAATCCCTAGACACGCAGGGGCGCTATCACATCCAGGCCACCCTGGGCGAGGATGGCATTGGCTGGCTCTACGCGGCGACGGATCAGCACGTGGGGAAAACGGTGGTAGTGCGGGTGTTCAAAATATCTCCCTCACCCCAGCGGCGAGACGAACTGCGGCGTACCTTTGTGGCACAGGTGGAACGCTACGTGACCTTGCACAACCTCCACCTCATCCACATTCTGGATTTTGGGCTGACCAAACAGGGGTTTCCCTTCTATGTGCGGGAGTATCTCCCCGGCAGTAGTCTCCGCCAACGCCTGCGGCAGCAAGCCCAATTTTCGCCCATTCAGGCGGTGCATCTGGTGCGGCAAATTTGCAAGGGGCTGGAACCGGCGCACCGCCAGGGCTGGACCCACCAAGACCTGAAACCCGACAACATCTTTCTTGTTCCCACCGCAGCCATGTCGCCGCTGGGCGAACTGGTGAAAATTCTGGATTTCGGCTTCACCCGATGGATGTACGACAGTACCGCCGAGCGCACTCTCCTTAGCGATGCCAGTAGCTTGCCCTACACCGCCCCGGAACTTTTTGGGGGCATCACTGCCCAACCCAGCGCCGATGTTTACAGCTTGGGAATACTCCTCTATCGCCTTGTCAGCGGCCACTATCCCTTTCTCCTCACCGAGACAGACCCTTTCTCCCAATGGTGTCGCGCTCACCTTAACGAACGCCCACTCCCTCTGACCACTCCCCATACCCAGGGGCTAGACGCCATCCTCGAACGTTGTCTTGCCAAAGACCCCCACGCGCGTTATCCCGACGCCCAAGCCCTCGACCGAGCGCTCCACGATTGGCAAGGTTGCTCAGTTGAACAAATCACCTAGGGATATGAACCAACTCGGTCAGAACAAACCCCAATTCGTTATCACCACCAGCCCATAAATATCCTGAGCAAAAGCCACTGCGGTATGCAGCGATTGATATGGCGGTGGTTCTCTGAGGCATAAACGCTCTCGCGGCTGGAAGAATCCGCCTAACTATTGACTGACCATTTCCTTGTCTAACCGCCGTTTGCGGGCATAAAGTTGAATCGCAATGCCCATCGCCACCACCAAACCCACCACCGCCCAAGTGGTCACCCCCACAGGAAAATCATTCTTAAAAACCGCCAGCAACACAATCACAAACAACAGCACCGTCGGCGCTTCATTAAAAGCCCGCAACTGCCCACTCGTCCACCCACAGGTGCCCTGGGCCAATTGCTGCAACAACCGTCCGCAATAAAAGTGGTAAGCCAACAACAGCGCAACCAGCGTTAACTTCCAATGCAACCACCAGTCCCGCAACAGGGAACGTTCCAACACCAACAGCCCCACCGCCATCGTCACCGTTAAAATCATGCCAGGGGTAGTAATGATGTTGTACAGGCGTTTTTCCATGAGACCATACTGAGCAGTAAGGATACTCCGGGCGGGTTCCGGTTGGCTCTGGGCTTCTACGTGGTAGATAAACAGACGCACCAGATAAAATAGTCCGGCAAACCAGACCACGACGCCGATAATGTGCAGGGCTTTGAACCAGGAATAGACCATTGCCGCCATCACCTAGGTTGCACTCCATTCCTATGGTAACGCCAGGGGAAAAACGTTTTTGTTGCCCAATGTCACAATAGAATTAGATGCGTATGGGCGATGTGTTGACCCCTGACCCCCAGGAACTTTTCCCGTTTGCCCTGGATGAATTTCAACTCCGGGCGATGCGGGTTTTGGCGCAGGGGCATTCGGTGGTGGTGTGTGCGCCGACGGGTTCGGGGAAAACCCTGGTGGCGGAATATGCCATCCATCGGGCGTTGTACCGCGGGGAACGGGTGTTTTACACCACGCCGTTGAAGGCGTTGTCGAACCAAAAGTTCCGGGATTTTCGGCAACAATTTGGGGCGGAAATGGTTGGCCTGCTGACCGGCGATGTGAATATCAACCGGGATGCCCCGGTGGTTGTGATGACCACAGAAATTTTTCGCAATATGCTCTATGGCACGCCGATTGGGGAAGTGGGGACTTCCTTGGTGGGCTTAAATGCGGTGATTTTGGATGAATGTCACTATATGAATGACCCGCAGCGGGGGACGGTGTGGGAGGAAACGATTATTTATTGTCCCCAGTCGGTGCAGTTGGTGGCCCTCTCGGCAACGGTGGCCAATAGTGCCGATTTGACCCGCTGGATTGCCCAGGTACACGGGCCGACGGAGTTGGTTTATTCTGATTTTCGTCCGGTGCCGTTGCAGTATTTTTTTGCCAATGACAAGGGCATTGTTCCCCTGTTAAATGAAACCCAAACCGGCCCCCATCCCCGCTTAAAACTGCGCCGCCCGACGGGGGACCGCCAGGGGATTCCCGATGTACGCATGGTGGTGGAAACCTTGCGGGAATGGGATTTGCTCCCGGCGATTTATTTCATTTTCAGTCGCCGGGGCTGTGACCAGGCGGTGCAGACGGTGCGGGATTTGGCTGTGCTCACGCCGGAGGAGTCGGAGACCCTGCGCCAACAGGTGGATGAGTTTTTGGCCCGCAACCCGGAACTCTACCAGCCAGGGGCGATGCTGGAGGCCCTGTACCGGGGGATCGCTGCCCACCATGCGGGGGTGCTGCCGCCTTGGAAAGCCCTGATTGAGACGCTGTTTCAGCAGGGGTTGATCAAGGTGGTGTTTGCCACAGAGACGCTGGCGGCGGGGATCAATATGCCTGCCCGGACGACGGTGATCGCCAGTTTGTCGAAGCGCACAGACCGGGGGCATCGCCTACTGTTTCCTTCGGAGTTTTTGCAGATGGCAGGGCGCGCCGGGCGGCGGGGGATGGATGAGCGGGGGTATGTGATCATTTTGCAAACACCGTTTGAGGGGGCACGGGAGGCGGTGCGGTTTGCCCTGGCCGAACCCGACCCCTTGGAAAGTAAATTTACCCCTAGCTACGGCATGGTGTTGAATCTGTTGCAAATGCACACCCTGGAAGAAACAAAAGCCCTGATTCAAAGCAGTTTTGGGCAATTTTTATCCCTGCGTGCACTGCAACCTTTACAGGAAAAATTGGCGCAATTAAATGCGCAAAAAAACCAATTGGAGCAGGAATTGCAAGGGGTGGATATTGCCCAGGCGGCGGCCTACGAGAAACTGCGGCAACAGCACAGGGAAGCCCGGCGGTTGTTGAAGATTCTGGAGGAGCAGGCGAGGGAAACCCGTGCCAAACAGCTTTCCTTGGCGGTGAATTTCGCCATTACCGGTACGGTGTTGGTGATGCAGGGCAAACACGTGCCCCAACCGACGCCTGCGGTTTTGGTCAGTCGGGTGGCAGGCGGTGGCCAATTTCCTTATTTGATTTGCCTGGGGCGGGACAACCGCTGGTATGTGGTCACCACCCACGATGTGATTGATTTACACGCCGAATTGCCCCGTCTGCGTGCCGTTGATGACCTCACCCCACCGGGGGATTTGCTCCCCAAACCCGGACAGCACCGGCAGGGGGATGCCCAGACGGCGGTGGTTGCGCAACAGATTCCCGCTTTCCCCCCGGTGGAGATGGGGCCGGAGGTGCAAGCCCAACGGCAACAGGTGCTGTGGTTAGAAGACCAATTGGCCCAACACCCTGGGCGTTTGCTCCACAAGTCGGGGGCGCTCATCCAAAAGCAATACCAACTGGAGAAAATCAACCAACACATCCAGCAACTGGAACAGGAATTGCAGCAAAAATCCCAACGCCACTGGCAGGATTTTCTCAACCTGATTGATATGCTTAAAGAGTGCGATTGTCTGGCTTCCCTGACCCCGACGGCCCTGGGGCAGACGGTGGCGGCCCTGCGGGGGGACAACGAACTGTGGTTGGGGTTGGCGCTGGCCAGTGGTGTGTTGGATAGGTTGGCGGCGCCCGATTTGGCGGCGGCGGTGGCGGCTTTGGTGATGGAAACCCCCCGTTCCGATAGCTGGACGAATTACCCGCTGCCTGCCCCGGTGGAGGCGGCCTTGAGCCAACTGCGTCCGCTGCGCCGTAAGCTTTTCCAATTGCAGCGTCGCTATCACATTGGGTTTCCCCTGTGGCTGGAGCCGGATTTGGTGCCTTTGGTAGAGCGGTGGGCGGCGGGGGTGAGTTGGCCGGAACTCTGCCAGCACACCAATTTGGACGGGGGGGATATGGTGCGTTTGCTGCGGCGGACGATGGATGTTTTGTCGCAGATTCCCCATGTTCCCCATTTGTCGCTGGATTTGAAAGCCAACGCCCGCGTCGCCTGGCAGGCGATGAACCGCTTCCCGGTGGACGAAGGTTGGGAAGACTGAGCGCTATAGGAATACCTTGGGCGTCGGTGTGGGTTTTGGGCGGTTTCCGGCCAAAACTTATGCCATAATAGACACGATTGCCAACAGGAGCCTCGCAGGAGGTTTGCTTTGTGAGGAGTGTGGTGTTATGAACAAGGGTGAACTGGTGGACTTGGTGGCTCAACATGCTGACCTGCCCAAAAAGATGGTGGATGCGGTGATTACCGAAGTCTTCAATACCATCATCGAAACGGTTTCCGCAGGCGAAAAAGTGACTTTGGTGGGGTTTGGTTCCTTTGAGGTGCGCAAGCGGCAGGCGCGGGAGGGGCGCAATCCCCGCACCGGCGAACCGATGCTGATTCCGGCAACCCAAGTGCCAGCGTTTTCGGCGGGGAAACAGTTCAAAGAGCGGGTCGCGTTGTAGTTGCAGCCACCACGTCATGGAGGAAACCGCCTCTGGGCCGCCGGTTTGGCCGGGTGTGACCCGGAGGCGATTCTCGATTTTTCGGCGAATCTCAATCCCCTGGCGCCACCGGCGTGGGTGGAGGAAATGCTGCGCCACCATTTCCACCGGATAACGCCCTATCCCGACCCGGACTACCAATACCTGCGGCGTGCGATTGCGACGTTCCATCAGGTGGAACCGGAGTGGGTATGGGTGGGGAATGGGGCGGCGCATCTGCTGACCTGGTTGGGGCGGGATTTGGCGGCTACTGGCGCGGTGACCCTGGTGACTCCGGCATTTGGGGACCACTGGCGGGCCTTGCAGGCGTTTGGGGCAGAAATCCAACCCTGGCGGTTGCCCTGGACCCGGTGCGAAGTGGCGTTACCGGCATGGGGGGGCGGTTTGGTACTCAGTAATCCCCACAATCCCACCGGTTATCTCTTCTCCCAAGCGCAATTGACCGCGGTCCTCGATGCCTGGGACTTGGTGGTGATTGATGAATCGTTTATGGATTTTTTGCCCCCGGAACGGGAACAGAGCTTGATTCCGTTCCTGCCCCGGCACCGAAACCTAGTGATTCTCCGGTCGTTTACCAAGTTTTACGGGTTGGCGGGGTTGCGTTTGGGCTATGTGGTGGCGCATCCGGAGCGGATTCGGCGCTACCGGCAATGGGATGCTCCTTGGAGTGTGAATGGTTTGGCGGCGGTTTTGGGGGAACGTTTGCTGCAGGACCGGGCGTTTCAGCAACGCACCTGGGATTGGTTGAAGACCCATTATCCCCCTTTGTATCAGGGGTTATCCTTGCTCCCTGGCCTGGAACCCTACCCCAGCGCCGCCAATTTTATCCTGGTAAAAACCGCCATTCCTGCCCCGGAATTACAGCGGCGATTGCTGGTCAACCACCGCATTTTGATCCGCGATACGCTGAGTTATCCCGAATTAGGGCCGGGCTATTTTCGGGTAGCGGTGCGCTTGGCCGCAGAAAACCAACAGTTACTCGCGGCCCTAAGGGGCGAGGGCATGACCCCGGAGTAAACTGCCGATGGTTTTGGCCGTAATTTTCAACTGCACCAGGGGATGGGCCGGAACCACGGTTTTGTAGAGATAGCTATTGAAGGTCAACCGCTGCACATCCCGGTCGCTGCACATTTCCACAAAGGCTTCGCGGGTGGCGTTGGAACGGTAAAACACCCGTTGCAATAGGTCAAGTACCGCGTAGGTGAGGCCATAGGTTTGGTCCCACCGGCGCAGGTATTGGCGCAGGTCTTGCTCGGTGGGAATTTTTTGCCCCCCTTGCGAGGCTTCCACAATGGTTTCGGCGCACATCCGCCCGGATTTGGCCGCAAAATAAATGCCTTCTCCGGAGGATTTGGTCACATAGCCGGCGGCATCCCCCACCAGCGCTACCCGACCCACCACCCGCCGGGGCCGGGGATGCTCAGGAATCGGATGGGCTTCCACCTTGATCACTTCGCCCCCCTGCAACCGCGCCTGCGCCCTTGTGCGAATCCCCGCTTGCAATTGGCGAATGTCGGCCTTGTGGGCCTTCATGGTGCCGGTGCCCACCGCCACATGGTCGTATTTGGGAAACACCCAGGCGTAAAAATCCGTCGAGACATCATCCCCCACATACATTTCCGCCAAATCCTCGTAATAGCGCATTTGTTCGGCGGGCAAACGGATGCGTTCTTGGAAGGCAATCGCATAGTTGTACTCCCCGGCGTCAATCGCCTTGGCGACCTTGGAATTGGCCCCATCCGCCCCGATAATCAGGTCCACTGCCAAGGTTTTGGGCCTGCCTTTGGCCCCCCCATCGCTCAAGTCGTTGTAGTGCAATAGATAGCTTTCTTGCGTTGTTTGCGGCAGGGTAATGGCTTGCACCAGGCCGTGAATCAACTGCGCTCCCAAAGCCGCTGCCCGATTGCGCAAAAAGGCATCCAAAATCTCCCGGCGGCACATCCCAATATATTCCTGGGCGTTTTCCAACTTAATATCCACTTCCCGATTGGACGGGGAAATCATTTTCATCTGCCGTACCCGCCGGTCAATGATCTCCGGGGGCAGGTCAAACTCATCCACCATACACAGGGGAATCGCACCGCCGCAGGGCTTGCAATTGTCCAGTTTGCGCTCGAATAAATAGGTTTCAATCCCCGCTTTGGCCAGCGTTTCTGCCGCTGCAGCCCCCGCCGGGCCACCCCCTACCACTGCTACGCGAAGTGTCACCGCCGTATCCTACCCAATCACCTACCTATGGGCGGCATCGTAGCACGGTTTTCCCCCGCTTGCCCCTTTCTGTAACAGCCTTGCAATACTTGACCCGCTCATCTTCGCGTCAGCAGAACGAAGTCCCTAAGCCCCCGACTTCAGAAAACAGCAGCAATGTTCAGTGTTCAAAAACGGCCTGGTAATGCAACAAATCTAAACTGACCAGCGTCGGGACACAGGCAAAACACTGTTGCGCCAATTCCCAGCGTCCCTCTCGCCGGAGCATCGCGGTCAATAGTTCGGCCATTTTGGGTAAATAAATGACATCGTTGGCGGCATAGGCTAATTGTTCGGGACTCAGCGCATCTGGTCGTCCCCAGTCGGAAGATTGTGCCTGTTTGTCCAATTCGATCCCTAAGAGTTCCTGGACAAGGTCTTTCAGGCCATGCTTGGGGGAATAGGTGCGGGCAAGTTTACTGGCAATCTTCGTACAAAAAATCGGCTGTACATGAATGTGCAAATGATAGCGCAATGTCGCTAGGTCAAACCGAGCATAGTGAAAAATTTTCAGGATATTCGGCGCCTCTAATAATTGTTGTAAATGGGGGGCCACCCGCTGACCTTGAGCAATTTTTACTAGGGTAGCTTGCCCGGCGGCATCGCTAATTTGCACCAAACACAACCGGTCGCGGGCCGGAATTAGCCCCATCGTTTCCGTATCTACACCTAAGACTGATTGTTGCTGATAATGGGCAAAAAGTTCTGCGGATAAATCCTGCTCGCAAAAATGGACTTTCTCCATGGTATCACCTGCCGTATTCTTGGTCAAAAGCTTGCCGGTTGGGATAAACTTTGATAATGCGTTCTAGACCGGTAATTTCGAGCAGGGTTTTGACCTGTTCAGAAGGTTGACACAGGGCAAGTTCGCCACCGGCAGAACGTAAGCTCTTCAAAGCGGCCACAATCGCACCTAGCCCCGAACTATCCACAAATTCCACCTGACTCAAGTCCAGCAAAACGAGGGCGGCTTTTTGATGGGCAATCTGTTTGACCTGTTGGGTCAACGCATCTTTGGTCGTGGTATCCAGACGGCTAGGCGGCACGACCACCTCCAAGGGCAGTTGGGTCATAAGAATTGCACAGCCTTTTTAAGTTACTACAGCATGATACCACTGACAGCAGGCTTCAATGGCAATGGGACGGCATGATTGAGCAGTTCCTGACCAAAGACTTTGCGGATGCCCAGGGCAAAAGTGTGGCCATTTCGCCGGGGGTTTTGATGCTAAGGACGCCCCCACCTTTTACCCAAGTTCCCAGAATCGGTACCGGATGACCCGCACGCCAATGCCAAAACCGCATTGCCAAAGCAGTAAAGTTGCACCCATCGTCAATAGGGTTTTGCCGGTGGTAACGGTCACCTTCGCTACGCGAGGCAACGCGATCCGGATGAGAATTAGGGTTAAACCCCTGCAAAGTTGCTGGCATCGGATATTGCCGCGCTGCATCAGAGTCACAGGAAGCATGACTACAGCCTTCCTCAACGAGCATGAAATAGGGGTTGTCGCCCTGCACCTGGGCTTGCTTTAATCATGGGGATTGCGATGGCGTTACAACGAGGCTCAGGCACTTCTTTTCTCTGTAAAATTACCATAAATTTACTATAATTTACTATAAATTACTGTTTCAATTGGTGTTGCAAAAGAGAATCTATATTCTGTTTTTTTTTCAAATTGAGTTGTTGGGGTCATCCTATCTGGAGCAACAGCCTACTTCAACTGGCGATGGCCAAGGGGTGGCTGTCAGTTTCGGTTCCGGAAACATCCTTTGCCCGGCAGCTTTAATTCCGCAAGCGAAAACTTTGAAAAAACTTTTGGACAAGTGCTTCGGAACCTTCCGGCACCAAGGTATCCAAAACATACAGGCGAGAACCACTCACTGTGAAAAAGGCTTGGCCTGTGCGTTTTTTCCCATCGGTAGTTGTTTCGTAAATCAAACGCTTGCCCGCCAAACCATTCATGGTCGCCGGTTCAAAAGACAGTTCCCGAGCGTTTTGTTGGCGTAGCATCGAGGCTTTGGCTTGCCCCATCAGGCCATCAGCTCCCAGAAATTGCACCGCCAACAGCGGCAGGTCGGAACAACTCACCGAAAAACTTACCCCACCCTCTTGCACGGAAAAAATATAGGTCGTGATGGGGCCCACAGGTGAAGCCTCCTGCACCTGGGAAGCGGTGGGGGTCAGCGGCATTTCCACCTCAAACCAGCCCGCCGGTGGCGTGTAGGAAACCCATTTGGTTTGGGCCATCCCCGCAGGGATGGGTAAAACCACCGTTGCGGCGGCAATCGAAAAGATCACCCAGCCCAACTGCCACCTGCGCCGCCACCCTTGCATACCGGCATCTCGTCAGGATTGCTTGGGGCAGAGGAACGCAACCCTTACCTACCCCCCCCCTCCCCATCAAGTGTAATTTGCCAAGAACTCTGGGTCAATCGTTTGCTGGGTGCCCGCAAAATCGTGATCTGGGGTCAGAAATAACATGCAGTGGCACTCTTTGCGCTCCCGCATGGGCACACAGGGGCAGTTCCAAAAGCCTTGTTTGGCCTCGGCTTCCTTGTCTTCGTAGTGGCGGCAGGGGCAAAGGGGCGCCCCCAGTTCTTCCTTGTGCTTGGCCAAGCCTTGGATGACCGTGGCCGTTACCCCCAAATCCACACAAAAATAGGTGCCTGTCCGCTGGGCATAGGTCTCGGCAAATTTGCGCATGGTTTCGAGGGTGTTGGTGATCGCGCTGGTACTGGTCATGGATTTGCCACAGATGGATGATGTCTTCGTATTCATTGTGCCAGGAAGTTTGGGGCGGGCGGGTTAAAATCGGAATATTCGTTACAGTCTGTTACTCATGTTCTGGCCGCGCTGTAGTGGCATCTTACTGCACCCTACGTCCCTGCCGGGGCCGGAAGGGATCGGAGATTTGGGCGCTGGGAGTCGGGCCTGGGTGGATTTTTTGGCGCAGGCAAAACAGCGGCTCTGGCAGATTTTACCCCTGGGGCCGACGGGCTACGGCAATTCTCCCTACCTGTCCTATTCGGCAATGGCGGGGAATCCGCTGCTGATTAGTCTGGAACCGCTGCGCGCCCAAGGGTGGCTCCCGGCAGAAGCACTGCTGCCGGATTTGCCGAGCCAACGGGTGGATTACGACGGGGTTTCGCAGTACAAGATGGCGCAACTGCGGCAGGCCTGGGCCAAGTTCCAAAAGGATGCCGCCGGGATGGCCGCCTTGCAGGAGTTTGTCGCCCAACAGCACCATTGGTTGCCGGATTTTAGCCTGTTTATGGCGCTGAAGGCGGCGCATGGGGGACAGCCTTGGTATGCCTGGGAACGGGGGTTGGCCTGGCGCGAACCGGCGACGTTGGCCCGCTGGCAGGAACGGGTGCGCCCGGAGCAGGAATTTCACCAGTTTTTGCAGTACCTGTTTTGGCAACAATGGCAGGCACTGCACCGCTACGCCCAGGAACGCCAGGTGCGGATCATCGGGGATTTGCCAATTTATGTGGCCCATGACAGCGCGGATGTGTGGGTGCACCCGGAACTGTTTGCCATTGACCGGGACACGGGGGCGGTGACTTTGATGGCAGGGGTGCCGCCGGATTATTTCAGTGCCACAGGACAACTGTGGGGCAACCCGGTCTATGATTGGCAGGCGCTGGCGCAAACAGATTTTGCCTGGTGGGTGCAACGGCTCCGGCATCTGTTGCAGTGGGTGGATGTGATTCGTATTGACCACTTCCGGGGTTTTGAGTCGTTTTGGCAGGTACCGGCCGGCGCGGAAACGGCCATGCATGGGGAATGGGTGCCGGGGCCTGGGGAAGCCTTCTTTCGCACCCTGGAGCGGGAATTGGGGGAATTGCCCATCATCGTCGAGGATTTGGGAGTGATTACCCCGGCGGTAGAGGCGCTGCGGGACCGCTTGGGCTTCCCAGGGACCAAGGTGCTGCAATTTGCCTTCGACGACAACCCGGATAACCCCTACCGCCCCTGCAATTTTTCCCCCCATTGTGTGGTCTATACCGGCACCCACGACAACCCGACGACGGTGGCCTGGTACGCCAGTTTGGATGAGGCGGCGCAACATCGCGTGATCCGTTACTTGGGCTATTTGAGCGCCCAGGGCATCCACTGGGATTTGATCCGCTTGGGCATGGCCTCGGTGGCCCGCTGGTGCATCGTGCCGCTGCAGGATGTGCTGGGGCTGGGGCCGGAAGGACGCATGAATGCCCCTGGGGAAGCGGCGCACAACTGGGAATGGCGTTGCCCACCGGCAGCCCTCACCCCCGATTTGGCCGCCAAATTGGCCACCCTCACCGCCACCTACAGCCGGGCACACCAAACCTGGCCGTCTCCCCCTGCTGCTTCAGACGCTTGCCGGCCGGGACACGCAGCCGGTCAGCCAGTTGTTTAGAATCGTCAAGCCCACCGCGCCGGACTTTTCCGGGTGGAATTGGGTGGCCAGACAGTTTCCTTGGGCAATGGCTGCCGTGAGGGTCTGTGCCCCGTAGGTCACCGTCGCGGCAACGGTATGGGGGTCCGCAGGCACCCCGTGGTAGGAATGGACAAAGTACACCCAAGGATGGGGGGGCAAACTCTGCCACAGGGGGCAATCCGGTTGCGTGAAATGCAGTTGATTCCAACCCATGTGGGGAATGGGATGCCCTGGCTTTGCGGGAATGGCCTGCACCCGCCCTGGGATGATGCCCAACCCCGGTTCCTGGCCTTCTTCGCTGCCGCTAAAGAGCAATTGCAACCCCAGACAGATGCCCAAAAACGGTCTATCGGCGGCAATCCAGGCCTGCAGGGGCGCGACCAGTTGACGTTGGCGCAACTGCCGCATCGCCGGGTCAAAAGCGCCCACGCCCGGCAAAATCAACCCATCGTAGGCATCGGTAATTTCAGCCGTCACTTCCCCCCCCACCCCCAGATAACGCAGGGCTTTGACCACGGAATGCAAATTGCCCATGTCGTAGTCAATCACGCCGATCCGCATGGTCGGTCTGCCGACGCTTCGGGGTTGGGGGTCTGTTGTTGCCGGATTTGATTCAACAGGGCGATCACCCGACTGCCCCGCTCCAAGGACGTATCTTCCCGAAAGATGACCTCCGGGGTACGCCGCAGACGCACCCGCTGCCCCAACACCGAACGCACATAGCCGGTTGCAGAAGCCAGCCCGGCCATCGTCTGCGCCCGGACTTCCGGGGAGCCATAGATGCTCACATACACCTGGGCGTGCTGCAAATCCCCAGACACCTCCACCGCCGTCACGCTGACGAGGCCCTGCCCCACCCGCTCATCCTTGATGCCGCTGAGCAACAGTTGACTGATTTCCCGCTTGATCAGTTCGGCAACCCGTTCCACCCGGCGACTGGTAGCCATCGTCTGTCTCCTCCCATACACACACTTGCCCCCGGCTCAGGAAGCGGGCACTTCTGACGGCGCGGCGCTGGTTTTGGCTTTGCTCCCTTTGCGCATATCCGCCATCACCGCCTGCGCCTGCTTGAGCCGTTCCAAACTGCTCCGGTACAGGTCCAAATCCCGCTCGACCCGTTCGCTGTTGAGCTGGAGCGCCTGCGCCAGGGTGCGTACCGCCGTCGGCCACTGGGATTCCGCCTCAGGCCACAGGGTCTGCACCAAGGTCAACAGGCCAATGCCCACCAACCGGCTGTACTTGGGCGGGGGTGGGGTCAACCAGGTCAGCAATTCCCGCTGCAAGGGGTCCTGCGCCGTCAGGGGCGTATCCGGCTGGGCCAACCAACTGCGCAACGCCGCGCCACTTTCTCCCTGCGCCAGGGTCAGCAACCGCTGGGCATCGGCCCGCAACTGCTGGGGGTCGTGGTTTAACGCCCGACAGAGCGCCTGGAAAATCGAGTCCCGCTGCGCCGTCGGTCGGTAGTGCGCCATCAGCGTATCAAAACTGGTGACCACCCCCAGCGCGTACAGGGGATGATAGCGATAGGCCACATTCACCTGGAGCAGGTGCATTTCCACCAGCATTTCCTCCACCACCCGCTGGTACACCGCATGAATCGGACGGGGGTGGTAGGTGTAAAAAGCCCGTTTGGTATCGGCAACCGTTGGCACGGGGGGCACAGGCGTCGGTCCTTTGTCGGGGGCGCACAAACTGTGATCCATTTTACCGCGTCCCTTCCCCCACCGACAGCAGGGCAAGCTGAGCTACATAGGCAGCCAACCGCGCCATGCCTTTGTCAATCGTGGCCGGGGCGGTTGCGTAGGACAGGCCCACGTGCTGGTCATCCCCCCAAACACACCCCGGCACCAGCGGTTGCGGCCACCTACAGGTCATGGGCGCAGATGGAGAACGGGTGGGGTAGGGCCCCCTGCCGAGCCTACCCTTGCGGCATAACTCACCCACTACCTCCCCAAGATGCAGCAAAACTTGTAGGACATTGCGCAGCACGTATTTACTCCCCTTGCTGACCACAATCTGCGCCAGGGTCTAGGCAGGCCCTTATCTTGGTACCCTTTTGCCGCCATCGCCTTCCGAACGTCCCTTCCCCGGCGGCCAAATGGCATTCCTGCCGGCAGCGCGCTTGGAAGGCGACAGGCGGCGATGGGAGAGCACCAGGGCAAACCTCAGGTTTATTATGGCTTAGCGGCGCCCCGTTTGCAGAAGGGTTAAGTGGGGACAAACCGGCGGATGGTCGCCAGGGAGTCGGTTTTGAGCCACTTCAAACTGTCTTTTTGGAATTGTTGCCAGGGTTGGTAGAGGTCGCGAAACGCCCGTGACGCCCGGCTTTGGTCGGCCAACAGGTCTTGGGTCACCTGCCAGGCGGTTCGGAGAATGTCCTCCCCATAGGGCCGCAATTGGGTGCCCCCCTGGAGCAGTTGTTGCAGCGCCGTTTGGTTGCGCATTTCGTACTGGGAGAGCATGGCCAGATTGGTGGCCTGCGCCGCCAATTCCAGGGCCTGCTGATAACTCCGGGGCAGTTGTTCCCAGGCGCGGCGGTTAATGAGCAATTCCAAAGTTGGCCCTGGTTCCCACCAACCGGGGTAGTAGTAGTAGCGGGCCGCCCGGGGCAACCCCAACCGCTGGTCATCGTGGGGGCCGACCCATTCTGCCGCATCCAGAGCGCCCCGCTCCAGCGCCAAAAACAATTCACTCCCTGGCAGCACCTGCACGTTCACCCCCATCTGGGCCATGACCTTGCCCCCCAAACCTGGCAGGCGCATTTTTAAGCCCTTGAGGTCGCTAAGGCTACGCACCTCCCGCCGGAACCAGCCCCCCATCTGCGCCCCCGTATTCCCCGCCGGAAAGGTAATCACCCCAAAGTCGGCGTAGAGCTTTTGCATGGCGGCCAACCCACCCCCGGCATACCACCAGGCATTTTGCTGTTGCGCCGTCAACCCAAAGGGAACGCTCGTGCCAAACACCAAAGCCGGGTTTTGCCCCAAGTAATAGTAACTAGCGGTGTGCCCTGCTTCCACCGTGCCAGAGCGCACTGCATCCAAGACCTGCAACCCAGGGACAATCTCGCCTGCGGCAAAGGGTGTAAGCGTAAACCGCCCGTCGGTCAGGGCTTTCACCTGCGCCGCCAGGGCCTGCACCCCGCCAAAGAGGGTGTCTAGGGATGTCGGCCAACTGGTCGCCAACCGCCAACGCACCTGGGGTTGGGTGATGACCGCCGGGGCTTGCTTCCGACTACAGGCCGCCAGCCCAAGCGTTCCCAAGCCGATTAACCCTGCCCGGCGTCGCATCCCAGTCGCTCAAAAATCCCTGTACAAGGCCTGGGCCATGCCCTTACCTGGCGTTGGCTCTTGTTGGCTGGCTGCGGCAACGCCCCTTTCCAACACCCAAATCCCCACACCATCGCTCCCTTCGTTGTTTCCCCCTATCGCTCGAAGCAATCGCTGCATCGTGCCATTCGCGCCACCGTCTTGTCAATATCATCGCTGGTGTTTGGGTCAATTGTACCCAAGAAGTTCTCCAGGGATGGCGGTTGCCTGGCCGCAGCGTTGAACCCTGCAACAAAAGTTCATGAATTGGCGGTCGCCAATATCTCCATGAAAAATATTTTCAAAAACATTTCCGTATATGCCGCCGCTGATTGACACTCCCCTGCCTTCAGGCGGGGGGTTCTTACGCCGTTCCCAAACGGACTCGTAAAGGCACTGTCAAGACGCCTCTACACCGTTCCTTGGAATCAACTCCCAAGGTTCTGCTTACTTTATCTGAGACGTACCTAGTTCCAGACTGCTTGTCATTGGTCGGGTTTTGCACCGTAGTTGGCTGCTTGCCTGGAAACGCTACGCCTCGCCAACAATGATAGCCATTGAGCAACTTACGTTGCTTAAGGGCTTTTCCTCCCCGTACTACGGGGCTACCAAGCTATCCTGATGTGTGCTCTGTGGCAAGCTGCGCGTCAACAATACCCGCCGTTCATTCATACCCGTTGGTTTGCGGGGATATGACTCAGCTAACTGGCGGGTGGGTGAATGACCAAACATTTGGTGCGGGCAGATTGCCCGGATTTGATGGTCACAGCCGACTTAGGACAACCAAAGTGTTTGGCGACTAAAGCAATGAGTTCGGCGTTGGCTTTGCCGTCTACAGGCGGCGATTTTAAGCGGGCGAGCCAATGACCATCGGGCATTTGCTCAAGCAAGGAGACGCGGGAATTGGGTTTCACGTGTACGTGCAGCATCATTGCCCCAGGGAACCCCCTTAGTAAGGGTAAGATAAAGTTATCCTAACCGGTTTAAGAACCGGGGTTCCAGGGCCATCTCTCTACGCGCACGAGGGTTACGCTCAGGGTGCCTTCTGGGGGAAACATTTGGGTTTGACCTGGAAGTGGGGGTTCCTGAGGGGCAGGAAATACCCTGTACGATCCGGTGAGAAAATACTGGTGCGGCGGGTTATTCCCTACGCGATTGCGGTTGCTTTGCTGTTGCTTCATGCCAATGGAACCGTCACTGCTGGAAAAGCCTGAGGGGTAATGCACTTGTGCAGCCAACGACTTTGGTCACGCCGGGCAATTCTCACAGCGGGCGTGGGCCTGGTGGCCGGTTGTCGGGCAGCCACTGTGTTGCGCTTACACATCTTGAAAAATTCGGTGCCCTCGGTGTGGGTGCGCCGTTTTCGCCGCCGTCATGCCCTGGATGTGACCACCCAACCCCAACAGACCGATTTGCGCGCCCAACTGGACAAGACCGACCCCCCCGATGTGCTGACCTTGGGCCTGGCGTGGCTGCCGCAGGTGCAGGCAGAGCGGAAGTTAAGTCCTTGGCAGCCGAAGAACCTGACCCGTTGGCGCGAACTCCCCCCCCAATGGCAGAAGGTTGGTTCTACCCAAAACCAGCTCTGGTGGGTGCCCTACCGCTGGGGCACGACCGCCTTGGCGTACCGCCGGGACCAATTGACCTGGCAACCCGAGGATTGGGCAAGTCTCTGGCGCCCGGAATTGCGGCAGCGGGTGAGTGCCATCGCCCAGTTTCGGGAATTGCTGGCGCTGTGCTTTCTGCGCCTGGGACGCTCGATCAATACCCCTGCCCCTTGGCCGCTCTCGGAACTCAAAGCCCAATTGCAAGCCCTGCATCAACAAATTCGGCTGTACAGCGATTCGCATTACCTGCAACCCCTGGTGTTGGGGGATGTGGCGATGGCCGTGGGCTGGTCAAGCGACCTGTTGGCCCTCGCCCAGCGTTATCCCCAGATTCAGGTGGTCATGCCCCCAGGGAGCGCCATTTGGGCCGATGGCTGGGTGTTACCTGCCGGCAAGTCAATGTCTCGGGTGGCAACCGCGTGGGTGAATTTTTGCTGGGAACCCGAACAACTTGCCAGCTTGGAGACCCAAGGGCTGGCCTGGTCCCCCTTTGCCCCCCAGCTCCAGCAATACGAATTCTACCGGCCTTTGAACCCCGCAACCCAAGCGGCCTATGCAGCCTTGCGCCGGTGGTGGTTGGCCTTGTCGCCGGTTACTCCTTGACCTCCTTGAGCAACTTGGGATCGATTTTGTCCGGTTCCGGCACAATCCACAGGTAAATGGTGCGCCCGTCCACCTGCTGCACCTCATCCGGGAGCCATTCCCCCATGTCAAAAGCATGGGAAACAATCCGGGTGCCAGGACGCAGACGCAACAGTTTGGGCCGCAGACGTAAATTCACGCTGGGCAATAAATACATCGTAATAACAGTATATTTACTAAGGTCGGTGTCGAACAGGTTTTGTTGGATAATTTCTGCTCGGTCGGCCACGCCAGCGCGTTGGATATTGCGGCGGCTTTCGGCCACCAAGGCCGGGTCAATTTCCACCCCTACCGCCTTTTTCACCTGGTAGTCGCGGGCGGCGGTAATTACAATCCGGCCATCGCCGCTGCCCAAATCCAGCAGAATATCCTGGCTGTTGACCCGTCCCAACTTGAGCATGGCGTCCACCACTTCCTGGGGGGTGGGCACATAGGGAACATCCTTGGCAATGGTTTCCCCGAGCGTGGGCCAAACGGGCAGAGCCGCGGCTTTGGGGGGGAGCACCCAGGGGCACAGCGCCGCCACACTCAGGCTGACCCCGGTATAGACCAAAACCGCATGCCGGCGCATCAACATCATCACTCCCATACAACGCATGAACCAGCAGGGGGCATTCCCTTACAGCTTAGCAAGTGGCGCCGATTTAGGCCGACCACTCAAGGGCAACCCCACCGCCAACACGGCCACGCCGACCAAGGCCCCCACTTGGGTATAGGCCAAGCTGGCATAAAGCAGATAACCGCAGGTGGCGCAAAACAGCAGGGGCGGCCAAGGGTACAGGGGCACCCGAAAAGGTCGGGGCCGCTCCGGTTCCCGCCAGCGCAACACCATGAGCGCGACCCCCGTCAACAACATAAACAGCCAAAACACCGGCGCGGTGTAATCCACCATCGTGGCAAACCCCTTGCGGGTAAGGGTTCCCAGCAGGACCAAACCCAGGCAAATGCCCGCCTGCACGGTCAAGGCGCCCACCGGCGTAGCGAAACGGGGATGCCAGGCCACCAACGCCCGCAAAAAGCCAAAGTCCTGTCCTAGGGCATAGTGGCTGCGCGCCCCGGTGAGAATCGTCCCCTGGATTGCCCCCAAGGCCGAAATGGCAATCAGGGCACTGGTGACCATCGCCGCCTCAGACCCCAGGGTATGCCGCAACAGGTCCGTCGCCACCGCCTGGGATTGGGCCACCCCTGCCAATCCCAACCCCCGCAGATAGGCCCAATTCACCAGCAGATACAGCACGGTAATCAGGCCAATCCCCCCCAGCAACGTGCGGGGTAGGGTGCGTTGCACCTGACGCAATTCCGCCGAAATGTAGGCCGCCTCATTCCAGCCGCCGTAGGTAAACAGCACAAACACCAGCGCCAAACCCAGGTTCAGGGGCCGGGTCGGTTCCGGCATCGCCAGATGCGGTTGGTTGGTCCCCCACAACCCCGCCAGCACCACCACCAACAGTCCCAGCACCTTTGCCCCGCTCAGCCCGGTCTGCACCCAGACGCTAGGGGTCAACCCCAGGACATTGCAACCGGTCAACAGCAGCACCGCCGCCGCTGCATACACCGAAGGGCCATAGGTCCCCAACGGCAGCAATTGCTGACAATAATCCCCAAACACAAACGCCAGCAGCACAATCGATCCGGATTGAATGACCGTCAGCCGCGCCCAGCCAAACAAAAACGCCACCCGCGCGCCAAAGGTGCGATCCAAATAGTGATACACCCCGCCCGCATGGGGATAGGCCGCCCCCAACTCGGCAAAACACAGCCCCCCCACCAGCGACAGCACCCCGCCCAACAACCAAACCAACACCACCTGGGCCACCGTCTGCAGATGCATCGCCACCAACACCGGCGTCTCAAAAATCCCCACCCCCACCACAATCCCCACAATCAAGGCAATGCCATCCCGTACCGTCAAACGGGGCTGCAGGGGGCTGGCAACCGCCGCCACCGCTGCCGGTTGGGTGGGACTATCCGGTCGTGACATGGGCATTTTGTAACGAAAACGATACAAAATATACCGGTAGGATAAACGACGCTTCCCCCGCTTGGCAAGCACAGACTGCCGCCAGGGCGATTAATTGCGATCCGGGGGCAACCCCTGCTCAAAATGCTCCTGCTTAAGGTAGATCGGAATAAAGCGATGAATGGCCACCGCTTCCAGGAGAACCAAAATCTGTGGTTGGGGCGCAACCAAAAACGGTTGGCCACCTAACGCTTGAATCTTTTTGCTGCAACTGACCAGGGCGCCCAAGCCCTTGCTGTCCATAAAATCCACAGTACTCAAATTAATCCCCACGATCCACGCCTGACCCGCCACCAGGTCTAAGCACTGTTGCGTAAACAGCTCCGCCGTCGCCGTATCCAACCGGGTCAAGGGAATCTCGACCGTCTGTGGTGGGGAACCAAATTGCTCCCGCACCTTTGGGGTAAACATAAGGCGTTCCATGCTTTGAGCATACTGCAAAACCAAGGCAGCGGCCGCCCCTTTTAGAAAAAGGTTGCCTCCGTGTCACAAAACTTAATGTTCCAGGGAAACAAGACCCAATTTCGGCCTTGGAGGTCAAGCCATCCCGTCACCACCAGATTGGCTATCATTGACGAAGGCATTAGCCAAGTGACGATGCCAGAGATGCCATCGGTGATCAACACGAATTCGTATGCAATGCCGCTCTGACTGTTGGTGCTAGGCTTCCAGGACAAAATTGAGCAGTTTACCGGGGACATAGATAACTTTTTTGATGGTTTTGCCCTGCAAATACCGTTGCCCCAGTTCCGAAGTTTTGGCCAGATGTTCTAACGTCGCTTGATCCGCTTGGCTGGGCACAGAAATGGTTCCCCGCGTCTTACCCATCACTTGCACCACTAAAGGAATTTCTGTCACCACCAAAGCCTGTTCATCAACCGGCGGCCAGGGTTGCTGATGAATGGAATCCTCATGCCCCAATTGATGCCACAATTCCTCGGTGATATGGGGTGCAAAGGGCGCTAACAGCACCAGCAACACCCGAATACCTTCTGCCACCACTGCGGCATGGTTGCCCGTGTAGTCGCTCAACTCATTGGTGAGCTTCATCAGACTGGCAATGGCCGTGTTGAATTGATAAGTCTCAGTGGTATCGGTGGTCACAGCCTGGACGGTCTGGTGAATCACCCGCCGTAGATGCCGGTCAGCAGGCGTCAGTTCGCCTTGACCCTGGGGCGGCGATTCCCGGTACTGCTGCACCAACCGCCACACCCGCTGCAAAAACCGAAATTGCCCTTCCACATCCGCATCATCCCACTCCAAATCCTTCTCTGGCGGCGCTTTGAAGAGGATAAACATCCGGGCCGTATCCGCACCGTATTTGGCTAAAACCTGTTCGGGATCAACGCCATTGTATTTAGACTTAGACATTTTTTCGTAGAATACGGCCACCGGTTCTTCTGTTTCCTTATCCCGGTAGGCGCCCTGCACCACAATCACTTGGTCCGGCGGGAGATACTTGCCCGTGTGGATGGTTTTGTAGGTCAGCCCCTGCACCATGCCCTGGGTCAACAACCGCGTAAAGGGTTCCCCAAACGGAATCAACCCCCGGTCCCGCAACACTTTGGTAATAAAACGGGCATAAAGTAGGTGCAAAATGGCATGTTCGATCCCACCAACGTACTGATCGACCGGTAGCCAGTCCTGGATGCGGGCCGGGTCGAAAATCGCCTGGTCATTGCGGGGGTCGGCAAACCGCAAAAAGTACCAGGACGAATCCATAAACGTATCCATCGTATCCGTTTCCCGCCGCGCCGGACGACCACATTGGGGACAGGGTACCCGCACCCAGGCCTCCAGTTGCGCCAAAGGCGACGGCCCTCTCCCCGTCAAGGTCACCTGGGCAGGCAACAGGACGGGTAAATCCTGCTCCGGCACCGGCACCACCCCACACCGGTCGCAGTGGATGATGGGAATGGGCACCCCCCAATAGCGCTGGCGGGAAATCAGCCAATCCCGCAACCGGTACTGCACCCGCGGTTCGCCCCAACCGCGCTCCTGCGCCGCTTGCGTGATTTTTTCTTTGGCCGCGTCGCTGTCTAAACCGGTAAATTCCCCCGAATGGATCAAAATACCCGGCCCGGTGTAGGCGGCGGTTGGGGACGTAGAAACCCCGTTGGCTCCTGGGGGCGCAATCACCGGTGTAATGGGCAAACCGTACTGCTGGGCAAAGGCAAAATCCCGTTCATCGTGGGCCGGCACCCCCATCACCGCCCCCGTACCGTATTCGTACAGCACATAGTCGGCAACCCAAATCGGCACCCGCTGTTGATTAAAAGGATTCACGGCCCACGCGCCCAAAGGCATCCCCCGTTTGGGCTGATCCGCCGCCGTGCGCTCTGCCGCCGACCGGGCGGTCAGTTCCTGGCAAAAGGCCTGCACCGCCGCTTTTTGGGCAGGGTCAACCAACCGCAGCACCTGGGGATGTTCCGGCGCCAGCACCAGGTAGGACACCCCAAACACCGTATCCGGGCGGGTGGTGAATACGGAAATGGTCTCTGCCTGCCCTGCCACCGGAAAGTGCAACAGCGCCCCCACCGAACGCCCAATCCAATTGGCCTGCATGGTTTTGACCCGCTCCGGCCAGCCCGTCAACGTATCCAAATCCCGCAGCAGTTCGTCCGCGTAGTGGGTAATCCGCAAAAACCACTGTTTGAGCAATTTCTGTTCCACCTGCGCCCCCGAGCGCCAGGAACGCCCTTGACTGTCCACCTGCTCGTTGGCCAACACCGTCTGGTCCACCGGGTCCCAATTCACCAGCGCCTCCTGCTGGTAGGCCAGACCCATGTGCCACATCTGGAGAAAAATCCACTGCGTCCAGCGGTAGTACTCGGGCTGATAGGTCGCCACTTCCCGCTCCCAGTCGTAGCTCAACCCCAAAGCCTGCAACTGCCGCCGCATATTGGCGATATTGTTCGCCGTCCAGATAGCTGGGTGCACCCCCCGGTCAATCGCCGCATTTTCCGCCGGTAACCCAAACGCATCCCAGCCCATTGGGTGCAACACCCGGTACCCCTGCATCCGCCGCACCCGCGCGATCACATCCGTAATCGTGTAGTTGCGGACATGGCCCATGTGCAAATTCCCCGACGGGTAGGGAAACATGGACAGGGCGTAATACTTGGGCGCTTGGGGGTCCTGGCGGGTTTGATACAACCCCTGCGCCTGCCAAACCTGCTGCCAACGGGGTTCCAGTTCTGCCGGTTGATAGCGGGCTGCGCTCATGTCACCTGTCCAATCGGGCCACTTGCTTGCCGGGCCTGCGGGTCGAGGCGTTCGGTGATGTAGGCTGCCAACTCCCGAAACCGAGGCACACAGCGCAATTCCAACCGTTTGCCGTCTTTGAGGGTGATCACCATATCCCCCCACAACCCCACCCCCCGCGGAATCGTCACCACCCGCGCCATCTCGCTGTAGATCACATCCGAGCGGCTCCGGCCCAACCAGCCCCCGGTGACGGTGACCCGCCGGTTGGTAATCCGGTAGCGCACCCACAGCGCCCGCGTGACCGCCCCAATCGTCAAGGGTAACCACACCACCGTCACCCCCAAAATCAAATTCAAAAGCAAATCCCCCCGGTGGGGCCCGCCCTCAAAAATCACCTCTTCCCGAATGCCCATCGATTATCCCCGCCTGCTGCCAAAGCTGTTTTAATTCTGACAAAAAATCCCAGTACTGTCCCGTCAAGGCCTCCGGCTGCGCTGCGATGACCATCTGCCAACCTGGGCGACACAGGGGCAACAACTGCCGCACCGCCGCCCGTATTTGCCGTTTGAGCCGGTTGCGTTGTACCGCTTTTTTACTCACCTTACTGCTTACCACCACCGCCACCTGTACCCCCGTTCCCTCCGGATGCGGACGGTAACGCAGGCGAAAATAGCGCCCCCGTACCTGCTGGTGGTTCTGGTAAAAGTCGGCAAAGACCCGATGACCCTGTAACCGATAACACCGGGGCAACCCCACCCTAGGCCACCGCCAACCGCTTGCGCCCTTTAGCGCGCCGGGCTCGCAAAACTCGTCTGCCGCCGGGCGTGGCCATGCGTGCCCGAAACCCCGAACGGCGAATGCGCTTGCGACAAGTGCCTTCCAAGGTGTGCCTGGTCATCGCCGATCCCCCAGGGAAAACTTCACAAGGTCTTAAAACTTAACACACAAACCTTAACCAAGTCAAGGCCCTAGGGGGCTACTCACCCAGGGAAAAATGGGGTAGCCTGATCCCTATCACCCTCACGCAACGTTGATTTCTGCCGTGACCGAATCGCTGGAAACACGGTGGCATCGGGTATTGGAGCAATTGCAGCTCCGTCTGAGCCGCCCTACATTTGAGACCTGGATCAAGACCATTCGCCCGGACTCGCTGACGGAGAACCGTTTGCGGTTGCTGGCACCCAACCTGTTTGCCCGCAACTGGCTGGTCAAGTCCTACCTGAACACCATCAGCGCGGTGGCGGCGGAGGTGTGGGGGGAACCGCTGGTGGTGGAGATTGAGAGCGCCGAAAGCGAGGTTATTCCGGTCACGACGGCGACCCCAGCGCCTGTGTCCCCCCGTCGGGAACCGACCCCGGAACCCCCTTGCCAGACGCTGAATGCCAAGTACACCTTTAGCCGCTTTGTGGTGGGGGCGACCAACCGGATGGCCCATGCGGCTGCCCTGGCGGTGGCCGAATCCCCTGGGCGGGAATTTAATCCCCTGTTTTTGTGCGGCGGGGTGGGTTTGGGCAAAACCCATTTGATGCAGGCCATTGGGCATTACCGCTTGGAAATTGACCGGGAAGCGCGGGTGTTTTATGTTTCCACCGAGCAATTTACCAATGACTTAATTGAGGCCATCCGCCGGGATAATATGCAGCAATTTCGCGAGAAATATCGGGCTGCAGATTTGCTGTTGGTGGATGATATTCAGTTCATTGAAGGCAAAGAATATACGCAGGAAGAATTCTTCCATACGTTTAATGCCCTGCACGAGGCAGGCAAACAGGTGGTGATTGCTTCCGACCGCCCGCCCAGTTGCATTCCCCGCCTGCAAGAACGGCTGTGTTCCCGGTTTTCGATGGGGTTGATTGCCGACATTCAAGCCCCGGATTTGGAAACCCGCATGGCGATTTTGCAAAAAAAAGCCGAGCAGGAGAATGTGTCTTTACCCGTGGAGGTGATCACCTACATTGCCACCCGCTATACCTCCAACATTCGGGAACTCGAAGGCGCCCTGATTCGCACCCTGGCCTACACGTCTATTTCCGGGGCGGCGATCACGGTGGAAAATGTGGCGGATTTGCTCAATTCCCCGGTGCAAATGACCAAAACCACCCCGGAATTGGTGGTGGATATGGTGGCTGCCGCCTTTGAGGTCTCGGTGCAGGATTTGATGTTTAGCAGCCGCCGCCGCCAGGTGAGTTTTCCCCGCCAGGTCGCCATGTATCTGGTGCGGCAATACACCAACTTGAGCCTGCCCCAGATCGGTCAGTTTTTCGGCGGCAAGGACCACACCACAGTGCTGTATGCCTGCGAAAAAATCGCCCAAAAACGGGACAGCGACCCCAAATTTGCCCAGTTATTGGCGCAAATCAAAGACCGGATTCACCGCTCCGCCCAGGAATTGGGCCACTAAAGCAGGGGTAACTGTTGCTCCGGCGGTTGTTTACCCAAATGCAGCCAAGCGGGCGCCAACGCCACCCGTCCCCGCGGCGTGCGCTGGAGATACCCGATTTGCATCAGGTAGGGTTCATACACATCCTCAATTGTCTGCGGGTCCTCGCCGGTCATAGCCGCCAAGGTCTCCAACCCCGCCGGGCCGCCCTGAAAATGCTCAATCAACACCGTCAGCAGGGCACGGTCCACCCCGTCTAAACCCTGGGGATCGACCGCCAATAGCTCCAAGGCCGTGGCCGCCACCTCCGCGGTAATTGCCGGCATCCCCTGCACCTGGGCGTAATCCCGCACCCGCTTGAGCAGCCGATTGGCAATCCGGGGCGTCCCGCGCGACCGCTGGGCAATGGTGAGCGCCCCTTCCCAGGTGACCTCCACCGCCAACAACTGCGCCGTGCGGGTAATAATCTGCGCCAACTCCGCCACCGTATAAAACCGCAACCGCTGCACCAGGCCAAACCGGTCGCGCAAAGGGGCACTCAAAGCGCCCACGCGGGTCGTCGCCCCCACCAAGGTAAATTTGGGCAAAGTCAAGGAACGGGTGCGCGCCGTAGTGCCCTTGCCCACCGTCACCTCCACCCGGAAATCCTCCATCGCCGTATAGAGGGTTTCCTCCGCCACCCGCGGCAAACGGTGAATCTCATCAATAAACAAAACATCCCCAGCCGCCAAATTCACCAGCAGACCCAACACATCCCGCGGGCGTTCCAGCGCCGGACCACTGGTCATATGGCATTGCCGCCCCATCTCCTGCGCCAACAGCAACGCCAAGGTAGTTTTCCCCAACCCCGGCGGGCCGTAAAGCAATAGGTGATCTAAAGGTTCTCCCCGCCCCTTGGCCGCCGCCACCGCAATCGTGAGCATCTGCTTGAGTTCCGTCTGCCCTAGATACTCCGCCAGCGACCTGGGCCGCAGGGATTCCTCCGGCGCCCCTTGGTGCTCCTGCGCCGTGACCTGGGGTTGCAACAGCGGCTGGCGCCCCCCCGCCCCCTGGGAGGAGACAATCGCCATACCTAGCTGGGCAACTTCACTTCGATGTCCACCCCCGCCGGTAAATCCAGCTTCATCAGCGCATCAATCGTCTTCGACTGCGGCTGATAAATATCAATAATCCGCCGGTGCGTACGCCGCTCAAAATGCTCCCGCGAGTCCTTGTCAATGTGGGGCGACCGCAACACACAGTAAATCCGCCGCTTGGTGGGCAAAGGAATCGGCCCCACCGCATGGGCTTGCGTGCGGTTCACCGTGTCCATAATCCGCTCGCAGGAAGTATCCAACAACCGGTGGTCGTAGGCCTGCAACCGAATCCGAATTTTCTGCTTAGTCAAAGGTGCCATTGCCATCCCTCCCCGAAAACAGGGAACCGCCTGAGCGCGGCCCCCAAAAACCACCCCTAGTTGAGGATTTTGGTCACGACACCCGCCCCGATCGTGCGGCCACCCTCCCGGATGGCAAACCGCATCCCCTGCTCAATGGCAATCGGATGGATCAACTCCACCGTCATCTTCACCCGGTCGCCCGGCATGACCATCTCCACATTCTTGCCATCGTCCGAGGTATAGGCCTTAATTGTGCCTGTCACATCCGTCGTCCGCACGTAAAACTGGGGCTTGTACCCCGCAAAAAAGGGCGTGTGCCGTCCTCCCTCCTCCTTGGTTAGCACGTACACCTCCGATTCAAACTCCGTGTGGGGCTTAATGGTGCCGGGTTTGGCAATCACCATCCCCCGCTCCACATCGCTCTTTTGTAACCCCCGCAACAACATCCCCACGTTGTCGCCGGCAATCCCCTCGTCCAGGGTCTTCTGGAACATCTCCAGACCCGTGACCGTCACCGTGCGGGTTTCGCGTAGGCCGACAATCTCCACCGTCTCGCCCACCTTGATCCGACCCCGCTCGATCCGACCCGTGGCCACCGTACCCCGGCCCGTGATCGAAAACACATCCTCCACCGCCATCAAAAACGGCTTGTCGATCTCCCGCTCCGGCGTCTTGATGTACTCGTCCACCGCATCCATCAACTCGTAAATCTTGTCCACCCACGGGTCCTCACCCCGCAACGTATTGGGTTTGGCCTGCATGACCTCCAGCGCCTTCAACCCCGACCCGCGGATAATGGGAATCTCATCCCCCGGAAAATCGTACTTGCTCAGCAGCTCCCGCAACTCCAGTTCCACCAACTCCAGCAGTTCCTCGTCATCGGCCATGTCCACCTTGTTCAGGAACACCACAATATTGGGCACCCCCACCTGCTTGGCCAGCAGAATATGTTCCCGCGTCTGGGGCATCGGGCCGTCTGTTGCCGCCACCACCAAAATCGCCCCGTCCATCTGCGCCGCCCCGGTGATCATGTTTTTCACATAGTCCGCATGGCCAGGGCAGTCCACGTGGGCATAGTGGCGCTTTTCCGTCTCGTACTCCACGTGCGCCGTGTTAATCGTGATCCCCCGCGCTTTCTCCTCCGGCGCCGCATCGATCTCATCGTACCGGCGAGCCTTGGCCTTCCCCTGCGCCGCCAGGGTCATGGTGATCGCAGCCGTCAAGGTGGTTTTGCCGTGATCCACGTGGCCAATGGTGCCAATGTTCACGTGGGGCTTGGTCCGTTCAAATTTTGCGCGTGCCATGGATGTCCTGTCCCTCTGTAATTAAGCGTTCCCTTTTGCTTTGATGATGGTTTCGGCCACGTTGCGCGGCACTTCATCATAGTGACTGAACTCCATTGTAAAGACCCCCCGGCCCTGGGTCATAGACCGAATGTCCGTAGCGTAGCCAAACATTTCCGCGAGGGGCACCTTGGCCGTAACCTTTGCCACCCCGCCTTCCGAGGACATACCCTCGATTTGACCACGCCGGGAGTTCAGATTACCCATAATATCACCTAAATAATTTTCTGGCACCTCCACCTCCACTTTCATCATCGGTTCGAGCAGCACCGGCGCACACTTCATGACCCCCTCCTTAACCGCGATGGAACCGGCAAACTTAAAGGCCATTTCCGACGAGTCCACCTCGTGATACGAACCATCCACCAACGTCACCTTCAGGTCAATCACCGGATAACCGGCCAGAATCCCCCCCTCGCAGGCTTCCCGAACCCCCTGCTCCACCGCCGGAATGTACTCCTTGGGGATCACCCCCCCCACAATCTTGGACACAAACTCCAGCCCCGACCCCGGCGGCCCCGGCTCAATCTCAATCACCACATGGCCGTACTGACCTTTCCCACCGCTTTGCCGAATATACTTGCCCTCTTGCACCGTGGATTTGCGAATCGTCTCCCGGTAGGCCACCTGGGGATTGCCCACGTTCGCTTCCACGTTGAATTCCCGCAACATCCGGTCCACCAGGATTTCCAGATGCAGTTCCCCCATACCGGAAATAATCGTCTGGTTGGTCTCCGGGTCCACCGCCACCCGAAACGTGGGGTCCTCCTTCGCCAAAGCCTGCAACGCCTTGGAAAGCTTGTCAATATCCGCCTTGGTTTTCGGCTCAATCGCCACCGAGATCACCGGCTCCGGAATAAACAGGGTCTCCAGAATCACCGGGTGGTTCTCATCGCACAGAGTATCGCCGGTAATGGTGTCTTTCAACCCCAACACCGCCCCCAAATCCCCCGCGCGCAGCTCTTCCACCTCCAGCCGTTCATCCGCCTTGAGCACCACCAAGCGCGACAGCCGCTCCTTTTTCCCCTTGGTGGAATTGAGCGCATAGGTGCCCCGCTGCATCACCCCGGAATACACCCGCACAAAGGTCAAATCCCCAAACTTGTCCGACATGATCTTAAACGCCAGCGCCGCCAGGGGTTCGTTGTCGTCCGCCCGCCGCTCCGTCTCTTCACCGCTCGGCAACCTCCCCTTAATGGCAGGAATGTCCACCGGTGAGGGCAAATAATCCACCACCGCATCCAACAGCAACTGCACCCCCTTGTTTTTGAAGGCCGAACCACACAGCATGGGCACCATTTTCCCCGCAATGGTCGCCTTGCGGATGGCAGTGCGGATTTCCTCTTCCGTCAGCTCTTCCCCTTCCAAATACTTTTCCGTCAACACATCATCGGTTTCGGCCACTGCTTCCACCAACTTTGCCCGAAACTCCTGCACCTTCTCGCGCAATTCCGCCGGAATGGCTACCTTGCGGATGTCCTTGCCGATCTCATCAAAATACTCAAACCCACACATCCGCACCAGATCGACCACACCCCGGAAGTGGTCTTCCGCCCCAATCGGCAGTTGAATCGGCACGGCATTGGCCCGCAGCCGGTCGCGCACCTGGTCGTACACCTTGTAAAAATTCGCCCCGGAGCGGTCCATCTTGTTCACAAAAATAATCCGCGGCACCCGGTAACGGTCGGCCTGCCGCCACACGGTTTCCGTCTGGGGCTGTACCCCCCCCACCGAGCACAGCACCGTGATCACCCCGTCGAGCACCCGCATCGAGCGCTCCACCTCAATCGTGAAATCCACGTGCCCCGGCGTGTCAATAATATTAATCGCATATTCGGGCGCGCCGGGCAGGGGTTGCGCCGGGTTGTCCGGGTCCCGTTTGGCCCAACGGGTGCTAATGGCCGCCGCCGTAATCGTAATCCCCCGCTCCCGCTCCTGCGCCATCCAGTCGGTGACCGAGGTGCCCTCGTGGACCTCCCCCATCTTGTGCACCAGCCCGGAATAAAACAAAATGCGTTCGGTGGTCGTGGTCTTACCGGCATCAATGTGGGCGGCAATGCCCATGTTCCGCACGCGTTCAATCGGGGTCGTTCGAGCCACGGGTTCCTCCTGGATGACCTAGGAATGCAAAGATGTCCGTTACAAATTTTATCGTTATTTTGCCCGGTTGGGGAAGTCGCCCTAATAGCGGTAGTGGGCAAAGGCTTTGTTGGCTTCGGCCATGCGGTGGGTTTCTTCCCGCTTTTTGATGGCGCCGCCGGTTTCGTTGGCCGCATCCATGAGTTCACTGGCCAGTTTCATCGCCATCGTTTTGCCGTTGCGTTGGCGGGCATAGGTGGTCAACCAGCGCAACGCCAGGGTTGTCCCCCGTTCGCTCCGCACTTCCACAGGCACTTGGTAGGTGGCACCCCCCACCCGCCGGGCCTTGACCTCCACCAGGGGCGTGGCGTTGCGTACCGCTTGCTCTAGGGTTTCCACGGGGTCCTTGCCCGTGCGTTCCTGCACGGTGGCCAGAGCCTCATAGACCAGCCGGTAAGCCAGGTGTTTTTTGCCCCGTTTGAGGACATGGGAAACCAACATGTTCACCAGCCGACTGTTGTACACGGGGTCGGCGGCCACAGGGCGGCGTTTGACACGGCGACGACGGGACATAGGCGTAATGGGGAAAGAAGTTCATTTCTTCTTGGCACCACCTTTGGCGGCGGGAGCGGCAGCTTGCCCAGGTTTGGGGCGTTTGACCCCGTATTTGGAACGGCCCTGGTTGCGGGGCGGAAGTTGGCCGGGATGTTTCACCCCGGCGGCATCCAAGGCCCCCCGGATGATGTGATAGCGCACGCCCGGCAAATCCTTGACCCGACCGCCCCGAATCAGCACCACCGAATGCTCCTGCAAGTTGTGCCCGATGCCCGGAATGTAGGAAGTCACCTCAAAACCGGAGGTCAAACGCACCCGCGCGACCTTGCGGAGGGCGGAGTTGGGTTTTTTGGGGGTGGTGGTGTACACACGGGTACAAACCCCCCGCCGTTGGGGACAGCCCTTCAAGGCCGGCGATTTGGTTTTGCGCTTGAGGCTTTCCCGCTCCGAACGCACCAGTTGCTGGATGGTGGGCATAACCAAAAATTTTTAAGCAGCAATTGCCCATTATGCCAAGATGGGCGTTTCTCTGTCAAATGGGCGCCCACGGTCTAAAGTGGGGATCAGCGGTGTTGGGTCAGGTTGGATGCGGTTTGCCGAGTGGTTGCAACATCTCCGCCGCTGTCGGGTGATGGGTGTGGTGCGGGCGGGGGATGCGTCCTTGGCCTACCAGATGGGCACGGTGCTGGCGCAGGCAGGGATACGATTCATCGAAGTTACCTGGGACTGTCCGGAGGCGCACCAGATTATTCCCCGGCTGCAGTTGGCCTACCCGGACTGCTGGGTGGGCACAGGCACCATTTTGACCTCGGCGGATTTGGCCCAGGCTTTGGCGGCGGGGGTGGATTTTGTGTTTACGCCGCACACGGAACGGGGGCTGATCGCCACCAGTACGTCAGCGGGGGTGCCCTTGGTACCGGGGGCGTTAACCCCTACGGAAATTGTGCAGGCGTACCAGTGGGGTGCCCCGGCGGTGAAGGTCTTTCCCATCAGCAGTGTCGGAGGGGCGGCCTATCTGCGGCAGTTGCGCGCACCCCTGGGCCATATCCCCCTTATCCCCACCGGGGGCGTGACTCGGGCGAATGCGGGCGAGTTGCTGGCTGCCGGCGCCTTGGCCGTGGGGCTCAGCCGCGACCTCTTCCCAGAACCCTGGTTCTCCCAACGGGACTGGGCGGGGCTGGTGCGGGAATTGGCCGCTTGGCTGGACCACTTGGGGCTTACAGGGGTTGCAGGAAAGGATTCGCTGTGACCAGTTCTTCCCGCGTCAAGGTGTCCCCCTCCGCTTGCGGGAACCAGAGAATTTCCAAGGCCAAGAGGCTGTCGGCACCCAGGCTCCCCAGGGTGGTTAGGGCGTTTTTAAGGTCTGTCAAGGTGTGGATCACCGGTAATTTCACGGGCGTGGTGGTTGCCACTATCAGGGTTACCAGCAGGTATTCGCCGGGCCTGTCCTGGTGCAACGGTACGGTGGGCGACTGGACGGTGGCGTTGACCAGGGTTTCCTGTTGCACCTGCGCCCGCACCCGCAACGCTAGCCGGTTAAATTCGCTTTCTGCCTGGGTCAGGGGCACGTTTTCCGCACTGGTGTAGGCATAGCTCCAGTATTCCGGGTGACGCAGTAATGCCAGGGTCAGCGCTTGGACCAATTGCGCGCGCCCCTCAGCCGTATCGGGTCGGCTGGTTTGTGCCAGTTGCGTCAGTTCCGCTTGCAAACTGCGCGCCTGCGCCAAGAGGGCCACCTGGAGTTGCGCCACTGTGACCTTGGGGTTTGACAGGGCTTCTTCCTGCCGTTGCTCCTGGAACCGCTGGACGGCCTGCAGAATCAAGCCAGCGGCGCTCACCAGCAACACCACCGACAGCAGGCCACCACCCCCAATAAAAAAGGGTGTAAACAGGGGAAAGCCAATCCCGCCCCCGCCGTAGTAGTAGCCGCGGCTGTAGCCATAGCTGGGATTGACGCTGCGGCTGGGCAGGCGGTAACTGCTGGTGGGCATCCGAAACGAACCGCCGCTGATGCGCCCCCCTGTGCGCGCCGCCCAGGCCGGGGAAACGCTACTCAACGTCAAAATTGCCACCAACGCCACCAAACCCAAAATTCGTACCCAAGAACGCTTTACCATAACCACCCTCATCCGGGGAATGAACGTTTTAGCGAGCCAATCATTACCTATTCTACCCACTGCCCTACGGCCTTGGGTTGCGGGGGCGCGGGTGGGAGGTCCTGGGCGAGCGGTTCTAACTGTAAGCGCAGTTCTTCTGCTAGGGAAATCAATTTGCCCAAGCCCCGGATCAGGCGTTTGAGGTCTTCCCGCACCTGCGGGTCGCCGGTGACTTGATCCACATCGGTCGCCACCTTGCGAAAGGCCGCGAAGGTGGCTTGGGCCGTCTCCAGCGTGCGCTCCAGGCGCACCAAACTGCTGCGGATCGTCCGTTCATTGGCCCGGAGCAAACCGGTCATGGTATCTGCCGTCGTACCCACCTTCACCCCCGCCTGTTCCACCTGTTGCGCTGCTGCTTGCAATTCTCGAAACGCCCGCCGGGCATCCTGAGTCACCTGTTTTAGGTCTTTGGTCAGGCTGCCCAACCCCTGGGTCAGTGCCGCCAGATTCTCGACCAAGGCCGCATCGTCCAACTGTTGCACCAAGGTCGCCGTCGCTTGAATCAGGTCATCAAAGCCAGGGCTGTTTTGACCCGTGACTTGCGTGCCCTGGCAGACAATCTGCTGCGCGTCACAATCCCGGCTCTGGGGACCGGCACCTATGGCTGCCACATCCACATCCTGCCGGGGCAGAATGTCCACAAATGTCTGCCCTACCAACCCACCGCTGAGGACGCGAAACTGGCTGTTTTTGGGAATCAGGGTACGGTTACGGCTAATCTCCACCGTCACCAGCACCTGATTCACCTGCGGCTCAATGGCGACCACCCGCCCGACTTCCACACCCCGCAGGCGCACCGACGCACCCACGCTTAGCCCCCCCGCATGGCGAAAAGCCACCTGGAAACGGTAGCGGTTGGTGTTAAAGGTCACATTTTCCACCCAAAGAACCATCCCCACCAGGGCGGCCACGGTTGCCAAGATGAACAAACCCAAAAATCCTTCTCGTTGCCGGCGAGACGGTTTGGCGGCGGTTGTCATGGTCAACGCACCCACAGCTTCTTCCAGTATAGCGGTGGCCTGGCGTGGTACACACAACGGGCCTTGGCATGGTCCCGCGCCGAAAAGGAACCGGCACAGACGGGGAACTCACGATGTAAGACTCATCACTAAACGCCATGTATTGACGCCAAAATACCGGGGTGCCAGATGTGAGTGTCGCAAACGTTCCGTACTCGTGGTCTGCGGCTTCATCTAATTCATCTCATCTAATTCATCTAATTAGTAAAAGTGGCTAGGAACCACAACCTTGAAAACAGCTTGGGGGGTTCGGCGAAGCTATGAACGTTGCTAGGGAACCACATTTTTTTAATGTTGGAGTTTGGGGCCTGGTTGCTCTCAAGGTATCCTGTCCACTAGCGGTAGAAATCGCAAAAGATAGTAAAAGCCACCCCCTGGCGAGGATGGCCGTTCAGCAAACATAAGCAATAGTGCAAGGTTAGACTTCGTAGGGTTCTTGCCCAGTAAATTTCAGCTTGGCAGGTTCGGGGTTTTGCCCAATCCGCCGGTCCTTTTTGCCCACATAAGGCCGCCCCGCATTGACCTTTTCCGGGTAAACCCCGTCCGCCGGATGCAGATATTGGATTTCCCCGTTGGGATAAATGCGGTAGATTTTGTAGTCAATCTTGAATTTGGTCCGCAGTTGTGTCCCCAGCGCCAAGCATTGTTCTTTGCGCGCCAGGTAGAGCAAATTATCCCCCTCACGCATGATAGCAGCGCCACCGGTGGGCATTTCAAACACCTGTTCTTTTTTGCTCGTCCAGGTGATGGCGTACTTTTCCTCCACTTCAGCTTTGCGGAGCAGACCACCGGTACTGCCACCAAAAATCGGGGCGGGCGTTTCCAGATTGAGCGTCATAGAGGTATTCCACACAAGTTACTGGTTGGCATCCTAGCATCCCCCTGGCCTAGGCGGACCAACCTGTGAAAAAGCTTTACACTCGCTGGCAGGTCAACCGCTCCGCCACCACGTCCACCCGAATCGTGTCTCCCTCTTGGAAGGTGCCCTTGAGCAACTCGCGGGCGATGAGGGTTTCCAGGTGGCGTTGAATCGCCCGTTTCAAGGGCCGCGCCCCGTACACCGGGTCGTAACCCACCTCGGCGAGAAAATCCACCGCCGCTTCCGTCAGTTCGAGGCCGATTTTTTGCTCTGCCAAACGCTTTTGCAACCGCTGGATTTGCAGGTTGACAATCTGCCGCAATTGGGGTTTGGTCAAACTTTGGAAGATGATGATTTCATCGATCCGGTTGAGAAATTCCGGGCGGAAATTTTCCCGTAAAATTTCCAATACCCGCTGGCGCAATTCTTCATCTTTTTCCGGTTGTCCCGCCAGGTCAAGAATGTATTGGGAACCCAGATTGCTGGTCATAATGATCACCGTATTTTTGAAGTCCACCGTGCGTCCCTGGGAATCGGTTAACCGCCCATCGTCCAGGATTTGCAACATGATATTAAACACATCCTCGTGAGCTTTTTCAATTTCATCAAAGAGAATCACCGCATAGGGACGACGGCGAATCGCTTCTGTCAATTGCCCCCCTTCCTCATAGCCCACATACCCCGGTGGCGCCCCAATCAACCGGGCCACAGTATGCCGCTCCATATATTCCGACATATCAATCCGCACTAGGGCATGTTCCGTGTCAAACAAGTACTCGGCAAGGGCTTTGGCTAATTCCGTTTTCCCTACCCCCGTCGGCCCCAAGAAAATAAAACTGGCAATTGGCCGATTGGGGTCAGATAGCCCCGCCCGCGAACGCTGAATTGCTTCTGCCACCGCCGTCACCGCCGCCTCTTGCCCGATGATCCGCCGGTGCAATTCTTCTTCTAAATGCAACAGCCGTTCTTTTTCCGAGGCGACTAATTTGGTCACCGGAATCCCCGTCCATTTGGCAATAATTTCGGCAATGTCGGCTTCGGTTACTTCCTCGCGCAAAAGATTTGTACCAGAAATTTGCAATTCCCGCAATTTTTGCTCGGTGGCCTGCAATTTTTTCTCTAGCTCTGCCCGTTTGCCGTATTTCAACGTAGCCGCCCGGTTCAGGTCGTATTCCCGCTCCGCCTGCTGAATTTCCACATCAATTTGGGCGAGGGCTTCTTTGATGGCTTTGCGCTGGTCGAGAATTTCTTTTTCCGCTTGCCATTGGGCATTTAATTGCTGTTGTTTGGCTTTCAATTCTGCCAATTCCCGCTCCAGTTTTTGCAGGCGCTCTTTTGCCGTTTCATCTTTTTGCAGGGATAACCGCTCCATCTCTAACTGGAGAATTTTCCGGTCAATTTCATCCAGTTCCTCCGGCTTCGAGGTAGTTTCCATCTTTAATTTGGCAGCCGCTTCATCCACCAAGTCAATGGCCTTGTCTGGCAAAAAGCGGTCGCTGATGTAGCGATTGGACAAAGTGGCAGCGGCAATCAGGGCCGAATCGGAAATTTTCACGTTGTGGTGGGTTTCGTAGCGGTCTTTTAACCCCCGCAAAATGGAAATCGTATCTTCTACACTGGGTTCTTGCACATAAATTTGCTGGAACCGGCGTTCTAAAGCGGCATCTTTTTCAATATATTTGCGGTACTCGTCGAGGGTGGTTGCCCCAATACAGCGCAGTTCTCCCCGCGCAAGCATGGGTTTGAGTAAATTCCCCGCATCCATCGCTCCTTCGGTGGCACCTGCACCCACCACCGTATGAATTTCATCAATAAACAAAATAATTTGCCCCTCGGAACTGGTCACTTCTTTGAGTACGGCTTTGAGACGGTCTTCAAATTCACCCCGATATTTCGCACCGGCAATTAACGCCCCCATGTCCAAACTAATCACCCGCCGATTCTGTAGGGATTCGGGTACATCACCGCTAATAATTCGGCGCGCCAAACCCTCCACAATTGCCGTTTTCCCCACCCCAGGCTCTCCGATCAAAACGGGGTTGTTTTTGGTGCGCCGGGAGAGGATTTGGATCATGCGGCGAATTTCATCATCCCGCCCGATTACCGGGTCCAGTTTCCCTTCGGCAGCTTGGCGGGTCAGGTCACGGCCATACTTTTCTAGGGCTTCATAATTGGCTTCAGCATTGCGACTTTTCACCGTTTGGCTCCCCCGAATCTGTTGAATAACCTCCTTGAATTTGCGATCCCCGCTGACCCCAAATTCCTGGAACAATTTTTTGCCGCACCGGTCGTCCTGGGTGTAGGCCAATACCAAATGCTCAACAGCAATAAAATCATCCTTAAATTCTTGCCGATATTGTTCCGCCCGGTCGAGCAGTTTATCTAAACTATTGCCGATGTAAACCTGCCCATCCCCACCGGTAATTTTGGGGTTGCGGCGCACGAGGGCTTCCACTTTGTCCCGCAACTGTTGGGGATTGATGTTGAGCCGTTGCAGGATGCTATTGGCCAGACCTTCTGCGTTTAAGAGCGCCAATAATAAATGTTCCGATTCGATTTGTTGTTGCTGGTATTGTTTGGTCAGTTCTACCGCTTGGACGATGGCACTCCAGGCGCTTTCGGTAAATTTATTTGGGTCATTGGGTTGCATAGGAAATCACCAAAGGTCATCAGTTTTTCGGGAATCTTTTACCAGTATAGAGCCGGGATTGGCAGGGTTAGGTGTGGTCATCCGTATGTCCCAGGGCAATCTTCCGAACCGGGGTAAGGCATCGCCGCGCTTGCCCATTTCTGGTGTTAGTTGCGCCCCAGTTGCTGCTCTAATTCGGTGAGTTTTGCTTGGTATTGATCCTGCGTGAGGAGGCCTTGTTTGAATTGTTCATTCAAGGCGGTAATGTGCTGGGCGTAATCCCGTTGTTTTTGTTCAATGTAGGCTCGGTTTTCCCGGTATTTTTGTTCCCCTTCACGGCGGGCTTGTCGGAAGGCAGCTTGCAGGGCTTGGGCATCCAATTTACCTCCGGAGGCGTAGTACTGGTTGGCGACTTTGCCAAACGCCCAGGTGGAGGCATAGGAGAGGGAAGCTCCCACCACACTGCCCCAGCCGGGAATGAGTTTGGCGGCATTGCTGACTGCGATCCGAAATAGAGATAGCCCCATGCCCCCCACCATGCCGTCGCGCAGGAGTTCGGCGTCCCTACGGTTGGTGGTGTAGCCCCAGTAGCGGCCAATTTCTTCAATCATCTTCAGTTGAAACGTGAGAATGGCAATATCCACCACCAAGGCCACGCCGGGGATGGGAAAAGCCCCCAGCACGGCGGTAAAAATGGCGTAGTTTTGGATCACCTGGTCAATGGTTTTCTCCCGCTCGACCGGGTCGTCAATGGGGGCAATGTCCGCCGGTAACAGAGTGTTGCGAGCGTCATCTAAAAACCGCTGCACCAGGTCGGTTTTGGCGGGGGTGGCGCCAAAAGCGTTGCGGATGCGCACCAGCACTTCCCGCTCTTCCGGCGAACGGTTGCGGTCGGCACAGGCCAGGGCCAAAGCGGCGGCATACACCTGCTCGCGGGCAGCAGGGGTAGTAATCTGCGCCAGTTCGGCTTCCAGGTCAATATCTTCCCGCACCAAATCCAGCAGGGAGACTTCTGGAGGCAAGCCTAGGGTTTCACAGGTTTCCAGGAGAATTTGCTCCTCCTCCGCCCGAAAAATGCCGTCGGCACGGGCCATGAAGATCAGCACCTTGATCCCAGCAATCGCTTCTTGGGGAGTAAGAGACATCGTCTATTCCGACCGCACGGCCACAAAGGGTTGCTTTTATTGTAGAGGGCAGGCGGGGCAACGCCGGTTTCGGCTACACTTTCTTTACAATTGAAAAAAAGACAATTAAAAAAGGCACAGGCCCCCTCGACCCATGCAGACCGCCTCCTATTCCCTGAACGTGCCGTTGACCCTGGACCCGGACTATCGGGTAGCGGTGGGTTTGGTGGCAATAGGTGCAACCGTAGCCCTGTGGTCTTGGCCGATGGGTTTGGGGTTGGGTGCGCTGGCTGTCTTTTTGGGTTGGCAGACGACGGTATTGCGCTGGACGTTTACGGAAACGGCGGTGGTCTTGACCCGCCAGGGCCAACCGCTCCGGGAATTTCCCTACTCAGACTGGCAGGATTGGTATCTGTTTTGGCCGGGTCTGCCGGTGATTCTATTTTTCCGCGAGAACAACCGCATCCATTTTGTCCCGGTTTTGTTTGACCCGGTGGCCCTGCGCCGCTATCTTACCCACTACTGTCCCCCTAGAGAAACCCATTGATGGAACCTTTGGATGTAGCTGCTCTGGAAGCGCAAATTCAACAATTGCAGGCGGAGATTGCCCGGTTGCAGGCGGAAAAAGCGGACTGGCAAAACCAACTTCAACAGGTGCAAACCCAATGGCAACAATTCCTGCCCCAGGCATTGCGGGAGTTAGAAGAACGCAGGCAGAAACTGCATCTTAGCATCGAACAGTTGGAACGGCGGCAGGAACGCATCCAAAAGGAAATGCGCTCAACTTTTGCCGGGGCTTCTCAGGATATTGCGGTGCGGGTGCAGGGGTTCAAGGATTACCTGCGGGGGGCCTTGCAGGAGTTGGTTGCCAGTGTGGAGGAATTGCCCCTGTTGCCCACGCCCCCTGCGGCGCCAGCGGCGGAACCGGAACCCCCCCCGGCCCGTTCTGGCAAACCCGCTCCTTTGAAACTGGCCGCGGCCACCTACGCCGACCAGGTGGAGGTCATCGAGGAATGCCTAGAGCAGTACCGCACCCAACCGGATTACTACGGCCCGGCCTGGCAGTTGCGCCGTACCTTCGAGCCGGTGCACGAAGAACGGGTGCGCCGCTGGTTTTTGGAACAGGGGGGCCGCGGCGCCCTGCGGAGTCTGGGCAGTCGGCTGCAAAACATCCTGGTTGCGGCGGCAATTATTTCCATCCTGCGGCAACTGTATGACGTTGACCTGCGGGTGTTGGTACTGGCCAATGGCCCGGAACGGCTGGGGGAATGGCGGCGGGGTTTACAGGACTGCCTGGGCATCAGTCGGTCTGACTTTGGGGCAGAAGGTGGCATTTTGCTCTTTGAGTCGCCGGAGGCGCTGGCCCAAAAGGCGGATCGGTTGGAACGGGAGGATTTGGTGCCTTTTATCGTGATGGATGAGGGCGATGGTACGGTGCCGGTGGCCTTGTTGCAGTTTCCCTTGTGGTTGACCTTTGCCCCTGACCCCAAAAAGATGCGGCAGCGGCAGATGGAAGACGATGAATTCGATTTCAAATTGTTTTAGTGTTTAGATTGTGTTAGTTCCGGAGTATTGAACCCTGCAACCAATGTTTTGGTTATGGCCATCCTTTAGATCACGGGGCTATCCCAATTCTTTTGGAGATTGAAAAAGAATCCCACAGGCCGTGGGTGAGAGGCTGGTTTTTCTAAGAACCGGTTGCGTAATGCGTCATTGTTGGGGATGGCTATGGGTGCAGGTTTTGGCGTAACCCCCAAGTTTTATAGCTAAGCAGGCAAAGGTTGACATATAGAGCAGATGACTGAATCGATGATGTCATGAAGGTTTTGGGTTGTGGATGTCATAGTTTTTCTAACTCTTTGCTTGATTCTATGCCATTGATGCTCAATCGGGTTTAAATCG
>NZ_JBRCEP010000069.1:0-6015 GCF_053491055.1 Gloeomargarita sp. | reverse complement strand
GAGAATACCAACTGCAAAGTGCCCTGACACCAGCGCAATCTCTGACTGACAAATGCCCCAATCGTTTCGGGAGCAAGACCTGCGGATAAAACTTCATTTAAGTACTTTACCTTGTACCCAAGTGCCTGCATTTTGATACCGGTAAAATAATCCTCGGTAATACTATCCGTAGGAATGCCCCCAATTTCATCCAACGCCGAGCGACGCATCACAAAGGAAGTGCCACAACAAACAACTGCATCGAAAAAGTCTCGACTGGGTTGGATGTACCGAAAAAATAAGGTTTGTTCATTGTTAACAATTCCCTCTAAGCCGAGATTGACCGAGATGGGGTCTTCGTTAAAAAAATTCTGGGGAGTTTGTACTAAGGCAGTCTTGGGGTCTTGAAAAAAACCGACTGTGCGTTGCAAAAAATTTGTGCAGGGGACAAAATCGGCATCAAACACAGCAATTAGCTCACCGTTGATGGTGGGCAGTGCGTGGTTGATATTCCCTGCTTTGGCATGGCGATTGTCAGGACGATCCCGATATTCACAACCCAGTTCCTTTGCCAATTGCCGCACTGCTGGTCGCCTTGTATCATCAAGTAAATAAATTTTTTTATTAGGGTAATCCATAGCCTGACAGCCGATGACCGTTCTGCGTAAAATTTCTATCCCTTCATTGTAGGTGGGGATCAACACATCAACTGAGGGCAAATAACGCCCTTCTAACACAGCCTGACTCCACCGGTCTGCTTCTGGAGATCGGTCAATTTGGAAGATGTTATGCAGGTAGAAAAAGATGGAATTGCAGAGGGATAAACACTCACCTAGAAATAGGGTAACCGAGAGAGAGGCGCTCAGCAAATCATCCAGGTTCAGACTTGCAAAAAATCGCCAAAGTAAATAACGCAAGCCCCAAAAAGCAGTTACTAAACTCACAATAGCGCGACTGAGTGTATTGGGTTTGGGAAAGAGTTCTTTTAATAAAAAGGTAAAGGATAGCCACACCAGCGCCGGGAGCAATAGGGATTCCCAGGCAGAGCTACTGGGACGAAAAAGGATATTCCCCCAATACCAAATATCTAACCAGTGTGATAAAAGTATATTGAAGTCGAAATAGGATAGGAGCACTGCCCCCAAACTGATCAAACCAAAGCCCAGTAAATAACGTTCAATTTTGGCCAGGCTGCGCTTCATCTGGGTTAGAGAAAAATAACTTCTACACTTTGCCCCACGCTGCAAAACCGCTCCCCAGAGAGGGCTTCACCCCCGTCATCCAAAGTGACTTGCACTTCTAATTCATTGCGCACCAATTCATTAGGAGGCACTGCCACATCCAGACCAGCGGTCACCCGGCCAACCCCACCGCGAATTGCGCGCACTCGTCCCCGATAAATGCGATTGGAACCATCTAAAAGTCTGACTTGGGCAGGCTGCCCTAACCGTAATTTGCGATTGGCCCGTTCGGAAACAAGTGCCGTGGCCCAAACTTCATAGCAATTCAACAATTGCACAATGGCTGTACCTGCACCCACAGGCACCCCCAATTCACCACTGCGGATGTTGACCGACCAAACAACTGATTGAATGGGGCTTTCTAACTTAGCTTCCCGTTGCAAATTGAGCTGCGTCTGGGCTTTGCGTAGTTCTTGTTCTAAAACCAGGATGGAAACTTCGAGTTGACGCTTTTCTTGAGATAAATCGGTGATTTCTTTTTGTAGGTCTAGTAGGCGAATCTGGGGAAAACTAAAGGTACGGGCGGAATCAAGTTGTAACCCTTGTTGGGTTGCCAAAAGTTCACTCAGACTCCTATCGACTTCCGCCTGACGACCGGCGACTAAGGCTTCTGCGGTTTTCATCTCGGCAATGGCTTGGTCTGCTCGCTGTTGTGAAACTGCTCCCTCTTGCGCCAGACGGGTAAACCGTTCGGCCTCCTTACGGGCTAATTCCAAGTTCGCCTGCGCTTGCTTAAGTTCGTGCCGAGCGCGCTCTAAGTTGGCACGGAAAAATTCCATATCTAACCTGGCCTGACTCTGTGCTTTTGCAGCCAGAAAATGCGCAAGTCTTTGGCGATTGTCCAGGCGTTCATTGACCGATTTCAGTTGATTTTGCGCCAGCTTTAACCTACTGCGTAAGTTCTCGACATCAATGGCAATCTGGGGATTGCGTTCATTCCGAATAGCACCAATGAAAAACCCTTTGGGAAGCACACTGCCCACCTGCAGCCGCTCTAAATGGAGAACCCCAGTGATCGGCGCATAAATGGTGATCACTTCGGCGTTGATGTAGCCGACACGACTAATCACTCTGGTTTGCCGTTGCCAGAATAAATAACCGGCAAAGGTCATAAGACCAACGCCAAACAGGATGCGAAACCAACGGAAGAAATTGCGCCGGAGATGTTCCTGATCCACATTTTTTTTAGGCTGATTCTGCAACAGGGCTAATGGCATAGTTGGAATCTTGGTGAGGACATCGGTCAAAAGCTGCGCAAACCCGGCAACAATCATTTAGAGGACAGGACTGGTAAATGGCGAACTGTTTATCAACCCCTTTGTACAATACTAACCAATTTAGCTAAAAATGACAGCATCCCTGGGATGGCCGGCCCCCAAGCACCCATTGATGGAGATTTGTTACGGAGTGGGCGGCCAGGAAATTGCCTGATGAAACCATGTTGAAGGGTGCAAGTAGTTGATTTTGTATTTACATATGTATTTACATATAAGCTCAGAAAACTCTTTGGTTCCAGGTTGATTTTCAACAGGTCAGTTGCGCTTTCCAAAGGCGGGATGAGAACTGTACAATTCCTTTCAATAACTTACGACTGCATGCATGGCCAGTGGCGCAGTCCATGACCGCCTGATTCTCTGGACGGCTCCGGTGGTTGCCGGTTTGGCGTGGCACCTGACCGGCGGGGGACATTTGCCGCTGCTGGTGACCGGCAGCTATGTGTTTAGTGGGTTGATGTTTAGCGGTGATTTGGATATTCCTTCGCGGCAATGGCGGCGCTGGGGACCCTGTAAGGTGTTGTGGATTCCCTACCAAAAGTGCCTCAAACATCGTTCGTTTTGGTCGCATGGCCCAATTGTGGGGACGTTGGGACGGTTGCTGTATCTGGGGGTGGGGGCGGCCATGCTGCTGGGTGTGGGCTGGGGCCTGAGCAGGGGATGGGGCCATCCTTGGCCGGTGGTGCAGTGGGTGCGTCAGTGTGTTGGGCTGTATCGCCGGGAGCTGTGGGCGGTGGGGGTGGGACTGGAGTTGGGGGCGTGGAATCATTCCCTGAGTGATTGGCTGAGTTCGCGGCTCAAAAAATGGCGCGCCTGAAAGGGGAACTTATTGGCAGAAAATGGCTTCTCTCAGCGGTAGGTTTAGAATAGAAATAAAGGGGTTGGTTCTGGGTTCTTTTGGGGGGTTTGGCGGATGAAAACAACGCTGTGGGCAAGCGCTCTAGGTTTGGGTCTGGCGGTCATGGGGACACCAGCGCTGGCTAATCCCTACCCCTATGGCCATCCTTGGATTCAGGCTGGACAACAGCAGCTTATTTATCCCTACAGGTCCTTGATACCCTATTACCTAGCGGGGCCAGCGTATGGCGGGGGGTATGTGTATGTGGCGCCCTTGCAAAAGGTGTATGGGGTGGCGGCACCTTATACGGTGACGATTTATCCCTACGTGAATTACAACTCCAAAAGCGGGTTTTCCTACGGCTTTACGGCGTTTCCGGGGGGGGTTTATCCCCCGGTGGGCGGGTACACAACGCCGGTGTATGGGCCGGGGTGGGTGATTTATCCGAATGCGCCGCGCTACGGCTATTGAGGGGTTACAAGGGGCTTTTTTTGCGGTAGGATGCCTTTGACCTGGCTGTTTGGCAGCGGTGGCCCTCATGCGGATTGCGTTGTTTACAGAGACGTTTTTGCCGAAAATTGATGGGATTGTCACCCGGTTGCGCCATACGATTCGTTGGTTGGGGCGGATGGGGGATGAGGTGTTGGTGTTTGCGCCAGCGGGAGCACCGGCGGAATACTGTGGGGCGAAGGTGGTGGGGGTCGAGGGGATGCCCTTGCCGTTGTACCCGGAATTGAAGTTGGCTTGGCCGCACTGGGGAATTGGGCAGCGGTTGCGGGCGTTTCAGCCGCATGTGGTGCATGTGGTGAATCCGGCGGTGTTGGGGGTGGGGGGGCTGGTGTTTAGCAAGTGGTATCGCTTGCCGTTGGTGGCTTCGTACCATACGCATTTGCCCCGCTACTTGCGGCACTATGGGCTGGGGGCGCTCGAAGGGGTGTTGTGGGCGCTCCTGCGGGCAGGCCATAACCAGGCGCAGTTGAATTTGTGTACGTCCACGGCAATGTTGCAGGAGTTGCGCGCCAATGGCATTGAGCGGTTGGCCCTGTGGCAGCGGGGGGTGGATACGGAGTTGTTTCACCCAGGGCAGTACCGCCAGGAAACCCGGGTGTGGTTGACGGGGGGGCATCCTGAGGCGCCCTTGTTGCTCTATGTGGGGCGGCTGTCGGCGGAAAAGGAAATCGAGCGGTTGCGTCCCCTGTTGACGGCCCTGCCTACGGCGCATTTGGCCTTGGTGGGGGATGGCCCGCACCGGGAAGCATTGCGACAGTATTTCCAGGGCACCAACACGCACTTTATCGGGTATTTGCAGGGGGAAGCGTTGGCGCAGGCGTTTGCGGTGGCGGATGTGTTTGTGTTTCCTTCCTGTACGGAGACGTTGGGGTTGGTGCTTTTGGAGGCGATGGCCACAGGCTGTCCGGTGGTGGCACCCCGGCGGGGGGGAATTACCGATGTGGTGCAAGACGGGGTGCAGGGGTTTCTCTACGAACCGGAGGATGAGCAGGGCTTGGTGCGGGCAGTGCAGCAGGTGTTGGCCTCGCCCGCGCAACGGCAACGGTTACAAGTCGCCGCCCGGCAAGAAGCGGAACGGTGGGGGTGGGAGCAGGCCACGGCTCAGTTACGGCAGTACTACCAGCAGGTGGCGGCGGGATGTTGACCCTGGAAGAACGGTGGCAGGGGGCGCTGTTGGGGGCAGTGCTGGGGGAAATGGGGGCAGACTCGTCCTGCCCGTTTTGGGTGTGGCATCCGCAAGCGCCGGGCAAGTGGGGCCAACGGTTGTATCAAGCCTGTGCCTATTGGGCAGGGCAGTTGGCGGCAGTGTCCCCAGCACAAACGGCGGCGGAGGCTCTGGTACTGGTGTTGCCGGGTTTGTTGTTGGGCTATCCCCAGGGGGAACGGATGCGGGAACTGGTGGCAACGGCGCAATTGCCAGCGGTGGTGGCTGAATGGGCAGGGGTGTTGGCGCTGGCGCTGCAGGGACAGGTGGGGGAACCCCTGAACAGTGGGGACACCTGGCCAGAGGTGGCGCTGGCAGTTACCGACTTTATCGCAGGGGCAGCGGACCCGAGCACGACCTTGACCCTGGGGGTACGGCAGGGGCGTTCGCCGTTAACCCTGTTGCTCACCGGCTATTTGTTGGGGGCTTACGGGGGCGTGCGGGGGTTTCCCAGCGCTTGGGTCGTATCTTGCCTGCAGGATACCCACTGGCGCACGTGGGGAACGGCCTTGTTAACCCGCTGGGCGGGGGTGCGTGCAGGGCATTTTCCTTGGGCGGTAGCCCCCGTTGTCTCCTGAAAAAAGTTCCCTAGCCTGCACTGCCTAAACAGACCCTATAAACATCTCTGGAAATATAGCTAAGCAGGCAAAGGTTGGCATATAGAGCAGATGACTGAATCGATAAGGTCATGAAGATTTTGGGTTGTATAGCTAGGTAGGTTAAGGTTGTCGCCTTAAGATTCATGGCTACGTCACGCTTCGCTATGGGAAACGAATGTGGGGTTACGCCCGGCGACCCATAGCATGTCAATCTTTGTATGCTTAGCTATATAGCTAAGCAGGCAAAGGTTGACATATAGAGCAGATGACTGAATCGATGAGGTCATGAAGGTTTTGGGTTGTGGATGTCATAGTTTTTCTAACTCTTTGCTTGATTCTATGCCATTGATGCTCAATCGGGTTTAAATCG